>NZ_CP022242.1:300822-601645 GCF_003351865.1 Methanofervidicoccus sp. A16
TCCAACTTCTCTGGGGTAACCTCCCCCAACACCCTTACAGCAAGACCTGGACCTGGGAAGGGCTGTCTATACACTATCTTATCTGGTAGGCCTAACTCCTTTGCAACTAACCTAACCTCATCTTTGTAGAGATCCCTAAGTGGTTCTACAACCTCTAAAACCATACCACTTGGTAGGGCTATGTTGTGGTGGGTTTTAATCTTCCCCTCACTCTCTATCCAATCAGGTGCTATGGTACCTTGGATTAGAACCTCCTCCCCGTTCTCTCTTGCAACCTCCTCAAATACCTCTATAAATAACTTACCTATGATCTTCCTCTTCTCCTCTGGATCCTTTACTCCTTTTAAGGCATTTAAAAAGAGATCCTTTTTATCTACAATTTTAAGATTTATCTCTAAACCCTCCTTGAATATCTTGTATATCTCCTCTGCCTCCCCCTTCCTCATAAGTCCTGTATCTACAAATACAGCCAAAAGTCTATCTCCTATTGCCTTGGCAGTAAGTACCGCCGCTACAGAACTATCTACCCCTCCACTGAGGGCTATAATTGCCCTCTTATCTTTTAACTCTTCCTTCAACTTGGAGACAGTCTCCTCTATAAACCTCTTTGCATCAAACACCTAATCACCTAAGTTTGTTTTGAAGTATAGTCCTAACGAATCCGTTGAAGAGAGGATGAGGCCTGTTAGGCCTTGATTTAAACTCTGGATGTCCCTGGGTTGCTATGAAGAAAGGATGATCCTTTAATTCTATAAACTCTGCAAGTTTTCCATCTGGAGAGGTTCCAGAGATTATTAAACCATTCTTCTCAAGGATGTTGTGATACTCTGGATTTACCTCGTATCTGTGTCTATGTCTCTCATAGACTACCTTACTTCCATATAAGGAATATGTTAAAGTATTCTCCTTCAACACTGCAGGGTAGGCGCCAAGTCTCATAGTGCCCCCTTTCTCCTTTAAATTAACCTGTTCAGGTAGGAGATCCACAACAGGGTGTGGAGTATCTTTGTCGAACTCTGTAGAATTTGCCCCCTCTAAATTACATACATTCCTGGCGTACTCTATCACTGCACACTGCATCCCTAAACATATACCTAAGAAGGGTATCTTGTTCTCCCTGGCATATCTTATTGCATTTATCTTACCGTTAACACCTCTTTCCCCAAATCCACCTGGGACTAATATACCTCCCAACTCCCCATTTTCTCTATAGTTGTCAAGGATATCAATATAATTTTTCGTCGCCAACTCCTCAGAATTCACCCATTTGATATTTACCCTTGTATCGTTCTTCGCCCCTGCATGAACTAAAGCCTCTATTATACTCATATAGGCATCCTTTAGTTTAACGTACTTACCTACTATGGCAACTGTGATCTCGTGAAGTGGATTTATTATCCTATCTACTATTGCCCTCCACTGGGATAGATCAGGTTCAAAAACCCTCCTAACATCCTCACCGTACTTTTTACGATACACCTCCACCAGTTTAAGTTTCTCTACAATTAGATTACCTAACCCCTCCTTCTCAAGGTTTAAAGGTACCTCGTAGATAGTCCTGGCGTCTCTAGCCTCAATTACAGCCTCCTTATCAACATCACAGAAGAGTGCCAACTTCTCCCTTATCTTCTCTCCAATAGGCACCTCAGTTCTACATACAAGGATATCAGGTTGGATACCTATACTCCTTAACTCCTTCACACTGTGCTGTGTAGGTTTTGTCTTTACCTCTCCAGAGGTTTTTAGGTAAGGAAGTAGGGAGACATGGATATAGAGCACGTTATCCTTTCCAACATCCTTCTTAAACTGTCTTATAGCCTCCAAGAATGGCAGACTCTCTATATCTCCAACTGTACCTCCTATCTCCACTATGGTAATATCGTAGTTCTCTCCCAACTTCTTTATTCTACTCTTTATCTCATCTGTAATATGTGGTATTACCTGGACAGTTTTTCCTAAGTAATCTCCCCTTCTCTCCTTCTCCAAGACAGTTTTATATACCTTTCCCGCTGTTATGTTGTTATCAGCCTTTAGGGATACATCTATAAACCTTTCGTAGTTCCCAATATCTAAGTCAGTTTCTCCTCCATCGTCTGTAACAAAAACCTCCCCATGTTCATAAGGAGACATGGTACCTGCATCTATCTGGAGGTAGGGATCTATCTTAACCATATTAACGTTGAAATTACGTGCCTTGAGAAGTCTCCCTATGGAGGATGCTGTAATACCTTTACCTAAGGAGGAAACCACCCCACCTGTAATAAATATATACTTCATCTAGTTACCTCCAGGTATTTGTTAAAAAAGATTTTAAAAAAGAGACTAATCATTAATTAAAAGAATAAAAATAGTAATTATTATTTTTATTTTATATATTTATAAACATTTAGGAGACGTTAGGGTTCTCTTGTAATATTCTCTGAAGTGTCTGCTGTAATTCATTTAATCTTTCTTGCATCTTCTTCTCCTGTTTCTCTAAGGTTTTTACCCTTAACTCCAAGGTTTCTAACCTTTCCTTCAACTCCTTTTCAACCTCTTCCTTATTCCTCTTTACAAGAATAGTCCCAGCCATCTTATAGACCTCTTCTGATGGAGATTTTTCCATCTCTTCCAAGGCCTTTTTTATATCCTTTATTTGGGACTCTACCTGCTGTTTTTGTAAAACTACTATCTGTAACTGTTGTTGTAGTTGTTGAAATTGTACAAGTTGATTTTGTACATTTGCTGGTAACTCCATAAATTTCACCTTTTTATTTTATTTGCTATTCACTTATTGTTTTCTATTTATCAATTTATATATACTTTCCGCTACCCTTATCCACCTTATATAGGAGTACAGAGAGGCCTTCAATATACTTAGATCCTTGGCGTAAGTTTCCACCTTTAGTGTGTTTCCCTTAACTTCCATATTACTTCTAGACTTTATCTGTGTATCTAAATGTTCCAATAGAATGCTTCTATATATTATCCCTGCCTCCTCCTCGGAGTCAAAATCTATCTCTAAGGAAAAATAGCAATTTTTCATAATATCCCAATCTATGTAGGATCCTCTATATCTAAAACTCTTAAGTCCTTTACAATGATGAGAGGACCTATTTTTTTATCTTCTCTGTAAAATTGAATATAAAAGAGGGGCTCGTCACCTCTT
This sequence comes from Methanofervidicoccus sp. A16, assembly GCF_003351865.1. Taxonomy (NCBI): domain Archaea; kingdom Methanobacteriati; phylum Methanobacteriota; class Methanococci; order Methanococcales; genus Methanofervidicoccus; species Methanofervidicoccus sp. A16. The sequence goes on from NZ_CP022242.1 coordinate 303,971, forward strand.
GGATTCTCCTCAAAACACATCCTGAAAGAGGAGTTTTCAGAGATGATGTTAAAATCTTTAAAGAAGTTGTAGAAGAGATCCTTGTAAACTTTGGTGTCTCCATAAAACTCCATCTTTATCTTTTTCTCTTTATTTTCAACCTTTTTACTACATACTTCCCTCTGGAGTTTCACAGATATAAAAAGAAGTATTAACTTCTTCTCCTTTAAATCATAAAGTTTTAATTTCCCTGGATTACCCTTATACTCTTCTACTATAATAATCTTAGGATATCTACTGAATATTTCCCTTATTGGAGTTTTACCTCTTGTTAAAGATCTCCCTGCCAGTACTCTAGCCAAGTCTTTTACAAAACTCCTAGTTCGCTGGGAGGGTTTCCTCGATGTAGTTATGACCACCTCCATCTCCCATCACGTCTATCTCGCAATAACTTTTTTGACAACCTTCGGTCTAACCTTTATAAGGATCTTGTTACTACAGTAGGGACATTTAGCCTTTAGATTTAACTCACTAGATGGAACGATCTTACCGCAGTTCAGACATCTGTACTCTGTCATAGTATCCCTTTAAAAAGGATGAAGTATTAAATCTCCCTACTTCTCTTTTCTATAACCCTTCTAATAGCCTTGGTTACGATCCTACCTGCACCAGTTTCTGGGGTGTAGGCTCCACCTGCCATCTTGGCACCACACTTCTTACATACCCATATTGAGGTACCTACTCTCTTCAACTTTTGGAATCCGCAAACAGGACATTTATAACTTTTCTTCTGTTTTATCTCTACGTCTCTTACTCTTACTCTAATTTTTCTACCGTATCTTGGTCCAAATCTCCCTGCTGGTCCTACCTTCTTTGTATGACTGAACCTTGCCATATCTCCCACCTTCTACTTTCTACTTTTTACAACTTTCTTAAAAGTTTTGTTTGAACGTTACCCTTTGTAAGTTTGTTTAAATGAGAGTAGAACTCTCCCTCTATTCCACTGGGGATCTCTATTATAAATATAAGGGAGCCGTCCCCCTGCCACTCCTCCTCCTTTACAGTACCGAACTCACGGAGGGAGTAGTACACTGCGGAGGCATATTCAGGAGGAACTTTAACTGCTATCTCCCTTCTCTCAAACTTTATAGGTATTATCTTTTTAAGTTCTTTCATAATATGGGGGATTTGCTCCTCGGCAGACTTGTAGATGTCTATATTCACCCTCGCCTCCTCTAAAGCCTTCTCAATTCTCTTTGGAGGATGAGGGGTGCCAGTTTGTGGATTTATCGTGTTTCTAGCAATTATAGAAATTATCTGTTTCTTCTTTTTTTCCTTAATCTCTCTTCTCTGTTGGGCAGTAAGTTGAACAGTACCTTTAGTTATGATCTTCCTAGCAATTTCGTATATATCTGTAGTTCCAAAAACCTTTTTTAGAAGTTCTTCCGAGGTTTTCTCCCCCTTATTGGCATCCCTATAAACAGCCTCAGAGGCAAGTACCTCCGACATATCTACAGATTGACCTTCTTTTAATTTAGCCGCCAGGTAAGGATCTACCAGTATTTCAAACTTCTCCCCATGAGATTGAAACCTGGCAATAACCGCCTTATCCAACGATACCATACTAATCCCCTTTTTATTTATATACCTTTCGATTAACAGTATTAACAATAAAATAAAAAATTTAATATAAAAATTCTAATTATTCTATATTCTTATTCTCATCTCCTTTATCTTCCTTATCACTTTCCTCTTTCTCCTTTTCCTTCTCTTCAGCCTCAATAAGTTCTTTAGCCTTTTTCACAAGTTTTTCAATCTTTTCACAATCTATCTTTTCCATCATCTTAGTATCTGCCCTGATTACTGCCATATCTACGTTCTTTGGATTCAACTCATCCTTAGAGACTTTATATAATGTATATATAGCTAACTCCATAGCCTCATCTACAGATATGTCCTCTCTATACTTCTCCTCGAGGATATCCATTGCTAAAGATCTACCTGAACCTATTGCTGAAGCCTTATATTCTATCAGGGCTCCACTGGGATCTGTTTCAAACAACCTGGAACTGTGTCTATCTATACCTGCAATTAGTAGAGATACTCCGAAGGGCCTAACCCCTCCATGTTGTGTATAAACCTGCTTTATATCACTGATCCTCTTAGCAAGAGCCTCAACTGTTATAGGCTCACCGTAGGTTACTCTATTTATCTGAGCCTCTAACCTAGCCCTGTCTATCAGTACCCTTGCATCTGCCACAAGTCCAGAGGTTGCAGCCATTATATGATCATCTATCTGAAATATCTTCTCTACAGAACATACCTCTATTAACTTACTTGTAACCCTTCTATCTACTGCCAGTATTACTCCATCCTTACATCTAATACCTATGGCAGTTGTACCTCGCCTAACAGCCTCTCTTGCATACTCTACCTGGTATAATCTACCTTCTGGACTGAATACTGTTATTGCTCTATCGTATCCTGCTGCTGGAACTAGTTGCATCCTTTCCCTCCATAATGATCTTTATTGATATAATTTAAAAAATAATAAAAGTTAATTTATTTATTTTTATTCTTTTCCATAATGAGTATATTACCCTCACTTAGTTTTTTAATTTCCTCTTCACTTAGTTTTTCCTCCTTTACCCCATCCCCAATTATAGCACTGTGGCCCAAGGGGTCCTCTATAACGAGGGTAACATTTTCCTTCCCTTTTTTAACATCTTCTATTTTCTTTAGAATCTCCTCTCCTCTCTTCTTTTCCTCATTATCTGCCCACTTCATAAGCATTTTTAGAGCATCTTCAAGACGATTTAAAACCCCCTCTACGTTAGATATATAGCCCTCAGATGCAGGTCCTGGTTTGACCTCAAATCCTAACTCAGGTATCTTTATATGACCTGTAGAGCTTCTAACAACCCTCTTGTTTAGGTCCTCCTCATTAGATACCCTTAGAGTATATCTCTTAGGCTCTTTAACCTCTAGAGGTATAATATCGCTTTTTCTATATTTACATTTATCACATATCATCGTTGTTTCCATCACTCTACCGAAGTAGGGAATATCCAACTGATTATTAAATATCTTAAATGTATTTTTTCCTCCGCATATGGGACAGTCCATTACATTAGTTGGTTTAATGTTTTCCATATTTCTCACACTTTTAAAAACTATTTAAAAAATTTTGAATAATTGATGAATGTTGATAGTGATAGTATTGGAGAATAACTTCTTATAATTATTATAATGATTATAATTATTTTTTTATTAATCTTTATTTTTTAACGGAAATGATACAAATTTATAACTGTGTAAAAGAAGATAGGATTATTTAAAATTATTGATAGTTATAATTGTACTTTTAACATCAAAAATTATATATACTACCTTTCCTCTAGAATAAAATTATTCCTATGTAATATTGTATAAAAATGTCCCAGATATCTTTAAAGGGGAAAAGGAATGTATAAAAAACTAGACGTGATAGAGCGTGCTATCCTTCTAAACCCTAAATACATAAAGATATTTCGTAATAAGTTGAATATAACCCAGTCTAAGTTGGCAGAGGAGAGTGGAGTTAGTCAATCCCATCTAAGTATGTTGGAAAAGGGGAAGAGAAAGGCAACTAAATCCCACGCCGCTGCAATAACCTTAGGACTTTTAAAATGTAGCGACATCTGGGATAAGAAAGATCCTATAGACTATCTCTTAGACGTTCTCTCTCTAACAAAGTTGGAATCTACAATCGTAAAATTTGTGAAGGAAATAACTGAAGGCAACAGTTCCTATAAAAGATATATTGAGGGTTATCCTGTTTATATCGTAGATAGAGATTCCTTTGCAGACCATTTAAAGAGAAATATTAAGGTAATATCTATAAAGGATGTGAAATTTTTCAGAGGTAGGATAGTGGTAGAGGGCCTATACTCTGACGATCAGGAGGTTACTATATCCCTAGACTGCTCGGATATAAGGAGATTGGAAGATAAGATATCTAAAACTATTGGAAAAAAAGTGGTGATCCAGATATTTCCAAAGGAGGAAATGCCCCCTATATACTCTCTTAAAAAGGATGGGATGGTAATAAACTGTTGGTAGGTGGTGGAGTTGATACTCTATTATATCCTCTCAGTTGTGATCTCCCTGGTTGTTGGGCTTGTTATAAAATTACCTTTAAAGATGGATACTAACTCTTTCAGGGGAAATCTCATTTTCCCTACTATATTCACTGCTTTAGGATTGATGGCAGTTGTTGATACATTATTTGGGTTAAATCTAGTTTTTAGTGTTTTAATCGGTATACTATCTTCCCTATTTTCCAAGTATGTAGATGTTATATTTCCAGGTGTAGATTATGGAGGTTAGTTGGGTTGAGTTGTTAAAACTGTTGATAGGTACTGTAGTATGTTGGGTAAACTTTGTACTGGTAGATACCTATTTTGGACTACCTAAGAAGCCTGGAGTGTCGGGGGCAGAGGTATTTGGAAAAACCTTAGAGAAGTTGGGAGGTGACATCAACGGAGGGTACTTTATGGGAAATATCGTATGTTCTCCAGATGCCTCTGCAGGTACCTTGATGGCAAGTATATTCTACTATCTCATGGGGTTTAAGGGAGGTCTTATTGCGGCACTTCTAATATTCATAGGTAATAGGCTGTGTAACGATCCTGGTTATGCAGGTACCTTTGGGACCTTTAGTGCAACGGTAATTATACATCTACTCAGTGGTTTTATCGAGCCCAAGTACTTTATCGGGGGGATGGTAATCGCAATATTTACTATCCAGGGGTTCTACCATGTTGGAGCCTCGAAGGTTTTAGGATATATAGGAAGGAAGTTAGGGAGGATATAGATGGATATCGTAATGTTAATGATAGGTGTTATATCATTTGTAGTTGGGATAAGGATATTTTTAACTAAGAACAAGGTACAAAGACTACTATATCTCTGTTGTTTAAATTTCGCCATATCTGCACTTATTGCACTCTATGTTGGGAGTCCAATGGGAGGTGTTGTGGCAGTAGTTTACTTCGTAGGATCTACCCTATCCAGCAACGCTATAGCCCATACCATTGGAAAGATCCAGAGAATTGAAGGTAAGAGATGATGGTGGTAATGTGGAACTACTTCCTTTAGTGTCTATCTTCTGTATTGTTATGGGAGGTATCGGTGTTATTCTAAATACAGATTACTTAGATAAGGTAATTATGTTGGAATTTTTGACGGGGGGCTTAATTGGTCTTATAGTATCCTTCTACTACTTAGATGTGGCAATTCTAACCTCTATAATGGAACCTGTTAGTACTATCATACTACTCTTAGGATCTCTTAAGTACATCTACATTCGAAGATCCAAGAGAAGGTACAGTTCAAAATTGCCAATACTTGTAAAGTAGGGATATGATGGACATAGTGTTATCAACTCTCTACTTAGGGTACTTCTTACTTATATTTGGAACCCTCGGTGTTGTAGTAGGTCCAAATACCAAGGATCCCCTTGTTAGACTCTTAAATGTGGAGATACCTGCCGTTGGCGTAATGTTGATATTCTTGGCGTATAATTTAACCTTGGCACTTATGACTTACATTACTATAAACGCCCTAATTGCTTTAGTGTTTATAAGGACTATAATTAGAAAGGAGGAGTTGGAGGCATAGTTATGGATATCGGGAGATTGTGGAATTATATCTCACGTCCAGAGGTTGTACCTAGGTTGTTTGCAATATTTTTATGTTTAATAATGATTGTGGAATTCTTCGTACCTACAACTTACAAGGAGGACCAGTTGTATCCAAAGTACCCTCCTCAGAGTCAGATATTTAAATCATCTCTTGCCCCTTACGACAGGGGAGGAGAACCTCTAAAGACACCTGCAGATATTAAAACCCAATACCCCCAGTTTGAGCCCCTAAGAGGTAGAATAACTGCCTATCTTACACCTCCTGCTATATGGATCTCTGAGAAGACTCCTTACTTTGGAACAACTATAGTATCAACTCCAGGGGGAATATTGGACGAAATACTCTACTATACAAGGGGGTTGGATACTATATTAGAATCCTTAACACTCCTCGTATCCTTTATGATCTTTAGTTGGGTATATCTTCATAGGGAGAGGGTGGAATAATGGATATCGTCCAAAATATGTTTAACTATTCTGTCTTTGCAGGTTTTGTAGTGGGGATGCTCTCCCTTATTGCTATAAGTTATCAAAGATCTGATATACACACTCTAATTTTAACTGATGTTGTAGAGTGTGCTATGTTGGTTATTATTGCTGCTGTTGGGACCGATCTTGCTGAGGCCCTTATTCTTCCTGGTTTAGTTGTAGGGTTAGCGGAATTTTTAGCAGTCTCTGAGATCTTGATACATAGGAACAAATTAAGGGAGAAGGAAAGAAGTAAAAAGATGTCAAAGTTATTTGAGGAGTTCTTAGTTGTAGAAGAACCTGAAATAATTGGAAAAATAGATCACTCTAAGATGGAGGTGCTTTACAGTGCTTCGAAGTTTATAAGTCTCATACTAGTTATCTACGGAGCATTTTTAACTGGATTTACAGGTGGAGCCGTGATGTCTGTTGGTTTGCTGTTCTATATCTTTTCCCAGGGGATAATTAATAGGGGGATATCTTCAGGGGATATAAGGAATTTTTGGGAAACTATTTCAGGATTTTCAGGGGTTATGTGGGCATTCTGGATACTCTTTGGATTCATAGGTTTCTACCTCTTTCCAGATCACTATATAACTTTTCTTCTTATAGCAGGGGGTGCCTTAGCACTTAAGGTAGGTTCTAAACTTGGATTAATAGGAGATTTGAAATTTTAGGTGGTAATGTATGCCCTTTAATATTACTTCTATATCAGGGGGTTTTTATGGATATATCCCCTTCGGAGATATTGTACTCTATATTACAGAGTTCTCTGCAATATCCTTTATAGTCGCCATGTTCTTTACCTTAGTAGTCTACCTTACAAAGCCTGAGAAACAGTTGGAGTCTCAAATAGGAGGTTTTGATAGACTTAACTATGTTTCTCTAGAGGAGTTGAAGGTAAGAAGATTGATGGCCATCATCTGTGGTATCTGTACTGCATTTGCCATGCTTACTGGAGATCTCTTCAACTATGCACTCTTCCTCGCTGTAATAGGTATAGCCAACATAGGTATCGTCTCGGCCGTTAAAAAGGAGTGGGTATTAAATGCTGCTTACTACTACGGTATAATAGCCATGATATCTACCCTCCCCCTCTTTGGAGGTGCTGCCCTGATACTGGCTAAAACTGGAACTCTTTCAATACTGGAGTTGGCAAGGGAACACTACGATCTACTCTTCCAGAAGATGCTCTACGCAGTAGGTATGGTTGGAGAGACTGGAGTTGCCCCCTTCTACGCTGCAAAGGCCGAGATGTTCAGAGCACCTGGAGCACCCTATATCCTGATGATACATCTATCCTCCTTACTTATAGTAATAAGAACTGCAGAGATACTACTAACCATTTAAAAGGGGATCCTATGACACCTGAGAGAAAGAGTGGAATATTATCCCTTATAGTTGGGATCTTAGGGTTTCTCTATATAATACTCTATCCAAAGAATGTACTAGTTATTTACTTAGGTACTGCCTTATTTACTCCCTTCATCCTCTACGGTGTAGGGATGATGTTTATTCCCAAAACTAGGCGGAAAAAGGAGGGGCTCCTTCCATTTAGAGGGTGGTAATTATGGAGTTATCCAATATAAAATATGTAATAGATGCACTGGCCTACAGTTTATACGCCTTTTTAGTGGGAGGACTACTGTTGGGACTACATAGGAAGATAGTAGCCAGGATCCAGGGAAGACCCGGTCCCCCTATTATTCAGTATATCCTTCATACCCTTAAATTCTACTTTAAGGAAATAACCTTTCCTATAACTGCAGGAAATCCTCTATACGTCTTTATAGCCCTGATGAGTATAATGGTATGGATGTCTGCACTCTACCTTGGAGTGGTGTTTAATACCTCTTTACTAATACTCATGGGTCTCTACGTCCTCCAGAAGATAGTGGAGCATGGTTGTGGTCTCAGTAGCGGATCTCCCTATGGAAAGTTGGGAGGTGTAAGGAGTGTATTCTCCGCCGCTGCAGAGGTGCCACTCTTTGCAGTAATCGGTACTATATATCTCCTAACTAAATCCCTGATAATAGAGGATATTATAAGATATCAGGAGGTACATGGGCCCATAATCTTCCAACTACCTTTTGCAGCATTTGCCTTCTTTGTACTTCTCCTTTCAAAGGCTCCAAATAGTCCCTTCGCAATAGTGAAGGATAAGAGTATAGTAAGTGGATACATCACAGAACACTTCGGTATCTTGGAATCCCTGATAATGGTAGCCGATGGGATAGCATGGTTCGTCCTCCTCTGGATATTTATAGGGGTATTTATCGGTCCTGTACTGATATCAGATCCACTACTAACACTCCTTGGGATGGTAGTTTTAACCTTTATAATATCCCTTATCTGTGCCCTAACTCCTCTACTAACACCAAACCACTCAGTTATGATTCAGATACTTATAAGTGCCCTTGCTATTGTAGATCTACTACGTAGGGCTATTATGGGATAGTTAGGTGGAATCGTGATAGAGATAAGATATATAGATTATCTCCTGATCTCCGTCTTTGTCCTCCTGATGATGGCAGTGTCTGTAACTCTTATGCAAATCAACGTACTTCACCTTGTTGTACTTATGACAGGGATACTCCTTACAGTACTTCTACTTAGGTACAAGTATAGATCCTTAGGGAAGTTGATGGAAACCTTGGAGTTGTTATTTATGATGTTGGTACTTGTAGGTATAATCTACTTAGGATACAGGATGTACAGTATTTACTCTACGGGAGTCTTTTAAGGTGGTACTCTATGGAGGAAGTGCCCTATAACCTACTCTGGTGTGTGTTATCCCTAACCTTAGGGGGATTTATAGGGTTGTCTTACAGTTATAACAAGTATGTAAAACCCTACGTAGAAGGAAGTGTAGATAGGTTGGCGTTAGTATGTGCCATACTTGGAGGCATATTGTTCTCAGTACCTCTACCTTACAGTATAAACTGCCCTCTCTCTCTGTTTCTATTAGGTATTCCCTTCGGTATGAGGCCAGGGTATGGCAGAGTTGAATTGATTATTGGTATATTCATTGCAACCTTAGGTTATCTAATTAAAAGTTTAATAGGTTAGATAGTATGGAGTTAGATATGGAGAAGATAGATAGGATACAGTGTGAAGGTACCTGGGAACAGAAGTACAACATTATAAAAAACAGATACATTATGGAGGAGGTTATCGTACCTATTGCTAAGGTACTAGGATTATCCCTAGATGAAGTTATAGAGTTGTTTGTAAGGGAGTACGACGGTGCTGACCTCTATGAAACCCATGCATTTGCAGAACAGGCTAGGATGGCATGTCTAGGGAGAAAGGTGGATATAGATCTAGGGTTATGTTGGATATGTGACTTTTATGGACTGTTATCAAAGAAGGAGGGGGATCTAATAAGAAAGAAGGTAGTTGAGGATGTACTGTTAAACAATATTCCATATAATGAGGCTCTGAAGAGGGGAAGAGAGTTACTTGTAAAACTATTAAAGGAAAAGTAAAGATTGGGAGATAGAATGATTAAAGAGTTCTTTAGAAAGAGATCTATACATGTATGTGTGGTGAATACGGGAGGATGTAACGGATGTGATATTGAGTTGGTATCTCTATTGGCATCGAGGTATGATATTGAACAGTACGGTATATACATCCACAACAACCCAAGGGAGGCAGATGTGTTAATAGTAACTGGGCCTGTCACTCTTCCTTGGAAGAACAGATTAAAAGAGTTGTATGAAAAAACTCCAGAACCTAAGATAGTTATAGCTTTTGGAGCCTGTGCCCTAAGTTGTGGTATATTCAAAGAGGGACATGTATGTGGTCCTGTGAGTAAGATCATTCCAGTTGATGGAGTAATACCAGGATGTCCTCCAAGACCTTCCCAGATAATAGAAACTATATTGAAGGTAGTTCCAACCTCTGTAGCAGAGAGGGAAAGAATAGTTAAAGAGATAGAGAATACATCTCAGCAATCTTAAAGATTAAAAATTAATAATTTTAATTATTATTTTAATAATTATTATTAGGGATAGTATGAATGTAGTACCTCTAGGTCCAATAAATCCTATTTTTAAAGAGCCTATTCGTATAAAACTTATTGTAGAAGGAGAGGTAGTTCTTGGAGCAGAGATTGAAATGGGTTATGTTCATAGGGGTATTGAGAGAATAATGGAGGGAAAACACTATCTGAAGGGAGTTCATCTCGCTGAGAGGGTTTGTGGTATCTGCTCTTATATTCATACCCAGACATTTGTAGAGTGTATAGAAAAAATATCCAATATAGAGGTGCCAGATAAGGCTAAGTATCTTAGGATTATTGTTACAGAACTTGAGAGAATTCATAGTCATCTTATTGCTGTAGGTATGTTTGGAATGGCTATTGAGCATGAAACCCTAGGTATCTGGTGTTTGAATATAAGAGAGAAAGTGATGGATCTATTGGAAACTATTACTGGAAATAGGATAAATATGGGTTTTAACGTAGTTGGTGGAGTTAGACAGGATATAAACAGGGAAATGTTAGAGAGTATCTATAGTACATTGGATACCTTGGAAGAGGATATAGAGAATATAATGGAGATCTTCAGTAAGGGACCTTTAATAAGTTTAAGGAGCAAAGGGATAGGTGTTATAGGCTATAAGGAGATAATGAAAACTAGGGCTGTCGGACCAGTGGCTCGAGCCTCTGCACTACCTGAAAGTGATTGGAGACTAAGACATCCCACATATAAAGAATTGGACTTTAAACCAGTGTGGACTGAAGATGGAGACAACTACGCCAGGACGTTAGTTAGGTTGAAGGAGATATTTACAAGTATAGAGTTAATAAGGAGGACACTTGAACTTTACGAGGAAAGTACTGGAATGGTGAGGAAGAAGGTAGACATAAAGGGGGGATCTGGGGAGTGGAGAAACGAGGCCTACAGGGGAGAGGTTACCTACAAGATCTCTATAACAGACGGGGGGATTATAAAGAAGATTCTTATCAGATCTCCCACAGTGATGAACCTCTCGGCATACAAGTATATGTTGAAAACCTGTCCCACAGTTTCAGATGCTGTTGCAACCTACGTCTCAATAGATCCCTGTATCTCCTGTACAGAGAGGACTATATACTTAGTAGATAGGAAGACTAAAAAGGTAAAACCTTACTTCAAATAAGGATGTGAAAGTATGGCTTCTTCACTGTGGTATCTCTACATTCTTACAAAGAAGAAATTTATTAAAAGGTTTTTATCGGCGAAGACGGAAAAGGAGTATACTATACCTCCAAAGAGATTCAGGAAGGTTCCTCCCACTGTAAAGTATCCTGAGAGGTGTATAAGTTGTGGAGCCTGTGAAGGTTCCTGTCCACCCTTTGCTATAAAGATGGTATTCTTCCAGGATCATAACAAAAAACTACCTAAGATAGATATTGGAGCCTGTATAGGTTGTGGAAACTGTGTAGAATCCTGTCCAACTAAGGTATTGGAGATTGGAAACTTAAGGGAGGAGACTTTAAGTCTACCTTGGAACGTTCCTAAATATAGATATTTCATAATAGACGAGGAGTTGTGTGTAAACTGTGGTTCCTGTAGGACAGTATGTCCAGTGAATGCTATAGATTACGATGAAAACACTCACATAATAGACACTAACAAATGTATTGGATGCGAGAGATGTATAGAGGCATGTCCTGTGGTGGACGCTATAAGAACCTACGATGAGAAAGTACTAAAAGAGAGGTTCAACCTATGTTTTAAGATAAAATTTAACAGGATGTTGAAGGAGGAGGAAAAGGGTGATGTGATCTCCGAGGTTCCAAGGATTGTAAAGAGTCTATGTATTAACTGTGGAAACTGTGTAGATGTATGTCCAGGGAGTATAGATTTGGAGAATTACAAAGTTGTAGATTGTATAAAATGTGGTAACTGTATAGAGGTGTGTCCTACAGGCGCCATGAGGATAGGAGAAGTCCCAAGAGTATCTAAAATAAGAGATAAGTGCTACATTATAGGAGAAGATAAGTGTATAGGTTGTAGAATATGCTACAGGGCCTGTACTGTAGGTGCAATAGACATCTGCTGTGATACTAGATTGCCCTATATAAATCCAGAGAAGTGTGTTAGATGTGGAGTGTGCTATAGAGAGTGTCCAGTTGAGGCTATATATTTAACTGATACGGAGAACTCCTTGAAACTCTATAGGGTTAGGAAGACGAGGGATTACTTTGAGTGTATGGTTAGTAGGGACTTATATGAGATCTCCAGGAGATATATACAGTTAAAAAGTGATCTGTTGGAGTTCTCTCAGAAGGAAGTTGAGAAATCTCTTAGTAAGATGGTGAATGAAAAAACTAGTTCCAATCAAAGTAATAGTTAAGAAAACTGTGAATAGTTCTGGAATATGGATATAGTTAATGGTATTTTTAATTATTATTTTTATTATTCTTTTAATCATTACTTTAATAGGAACTAGGATGGATAAAAAATAAAGTAGGATGATTCTAATGACATTTGAGATGATACCTGTTAAGGATGTTATCTGTAAGTACTTTGAGGGAAACTCTGTAGAGATTAGTTTAAAGGATAAGGTAATCAGGAAGAATATAGTGATAGACCCTAAGAAGTGTATATCCTGTGGTATCTGTGTAGAAACTTGTCCCTTGAAAATTATCAAATCCGATACTCCACATCCAAAGATAGATGTTGAAAGGTGTGTTTTCTGTGGCCACTGTGTGGAGGCATGTCCAGTTGATGCAATAGAGATCGTATATCTTGTTGGAAAAGTTGTAAAGAATTATCTCTTGATATACAGGGTAGGTAGAAATAAGAAACTTGTGTACAATCCTAAGAGATGTATAATGTGTTTAGTCTGTAAGAAAAACTGTCCCTTTGGGGCTATTTATGTGGAGGATGAGAGTATTAAATTTGATATGGAGAGATGCACCTTATGTGGTTACTGTGGGTATCTATGTCCCTGTGATGCTATAGGGTTTGAGGGGGATTAAGGTTTTTATTTTTATTGTGATAATTATAATAATTATAATTAAAATGATAAGGTGAGAGAGGTGGAGAGTTTTAAAGAGAAAAATTATGGTTTGTTGTGGGAGTATGATATAGGTTATATTGAATCAATATCTATGTCTGCAGATGGAGAGTATATTGCTGTTGGTAGTGGGTATGGTGTTAGTCTCTTCAATAGAGAGGGGGAGTTGTTGTGGAAGTATAAGACAGATAGGAGTGTTAACTCAGTCTCCATAACTCCTGATGGGGAGTATGTGGTTGCTAGGAGTGGATATTATATCTACCTCTTCAACAAAAGAGGAGAATTGTTGTGGAAGTATAAGACAGATGATAGTGTTTACTCAGTCTCCATAACTCCTGATGGGGAGTATGTGGTTGCTGGGAGTTGGGATAAACATGTCTACCTCCTCAACAAAAGAGGAGAATTGTTGTGGAAGTATAAGACATATGATAGTGTTAAATCAGTCTCCATAACTCCTGATGGGGAGTATGTGGTTGCTGGGAGTAGGGATGATCATGTCTACCTCTTCAACAAAAGAGGAGAATTGTTGTGGAAGTATGAGACAGGTGGTGGAGTTAACTCAGTCTCCATAACTCCTGATGGGGAGTATGTGGTTGCTGGGAGTAGGGATGATCATGTCTACCTCTTCAACAAAAGAGGAGAATTGTTGTGGAAGTATGAGACAGGTGGTGGAGTTAACTCAGTCTCCATAACTCCTGATGGGGAGTATGTGGTTGCTGGGAGTTGGGATGATCATGTCTACCTCTTCAACAAAAGAGGAGAATTGTTGTGGAAGTATGAGACAGGTGGTGGAGTTAACTCAGTCTCCATAACTCCTGATGGGGAGTATGTGGTTGCTGGGAGTTGGGATAAACATGTCTACCTCTTCAACAAAAGAGGAGAGTTGTTGTGGAAGTATAAGACAGGTTGGTATGTTTACTCAGTCTCCATAACTCCTGATGGGGAGTATGTGGTTGCTGGGAGTGGGATATATGTCTACCTCCTCAACAAAAGAGGAGAGTTGTTGTGGGAATATGGAATAGGTAGTGTTAAATCAGTCTCCATAACTCCTGATGGGGAGTATGTGGTTGCTGGGAGTAGGGATGATCATGTCTACCTCTTCAACAAAAGAGGAGAAGTGTTGTGGAAGTATAAGACAGATGGTTGGGTTTACTCAGTCTCCATAACTCCTGATGGGGAGTATGTGGTTGCTGGGAGTCGGGATGATCATGTCTACCTCTTCAACAAAAGAGGAGAAGTGTTGTGGAAGTATAAGACAGATGGTTGGGTTTACTCAGTCTCCATAACTCCTGATGGGGAGTATGTGGTTGCTGGGAGTGGGATATATGTCTATCTCTTCAACAAAAGAGGAAAAGTGTTGTGGAAGTATAAGACAGATGGTTGGGTTTACTCAGTCTCCATAACTCCTGATGGGGAGTATGTGGTTGCTGGGAGTGAGAATAAACATGTCTACCTCTTCAACAAAAGAGGAGAGTTGTTATGGGAGTATAAGACATATGATAAAGTATACTCAGTCTCCATAACTCCTGATGGGGAGTATGTGGTTGCTGGGAGTGAGAATAAACATGTCTACCTCTTCAACAAAAGAGGAGAGTTGTTATGGGAGTATTGGACAGGTAGTGTTAACTCAATCTCCATAACTCCTGATGGGGAGTATGTGGTTGCTGGGAGTGGATGGGAAGTTTACCTCTTCAACAAAAGAGGAGAGTTGTTGTGGAAGTATTGGACAGGTGGTAGTGTTTACTCAGTCTCCATAACTCCTGATGGGGAGTATGTGGTTGCTGGGAGTGAGAATAAACATGTCTACCTCTTCAACAAAAGAGGAGAGTTGTTATGGGAGTATAAGACAGATTATATTGTATGGTCAGTCTCCATAACTCCTGATAGAAAATATATAACTGCTGGAGGAGGTAGTGTCTATCTCTTTATCTCATTAGATATAGTATCAAAAACAATAAAAAACGCTAAATCAACAATCTCTCAAATAAAATCCAAATACAGTGTTAAAGAGGCTGAACACCTACTTTCCCAGGCAGAATTAGCATTTAAGGAAGAAAATTATTTAAAAGCAAGAGAACTTGCTCTAAAGGCTAAGGAAAAAGCAATAGAAATAAATAAACAGGCTGAAAAAGCTGAAAATGCTATAAAAAACGCTAAATCAACAATTTCTCAAATAAAATCCAAATACAGTGTTAAAGAGGCTGAGCATATACTTTCCCAGGCAGAATTAGCATTTAAAGAAGGAGAGTATTCCAAAGCAGAAGAACTTGCTCTAAAGGCTAAAGAGAGAGCAATAGAAATAAGTAAACAAGCAGAAAAAATTGAATCAAAAATAAAAAAACTAGAACCACAAACAAAAATAATCTACAACTTAGACAAATTACTAGAAAGTGCAAAAAAAGAACTTAAAGAAGGAAGCCTCCAAAACGCTTCATCATACCTCAACAAATGCGAAGAACTAATCAAAAAATCCAAACCAAAACTAAAAATCAAATTCCCAAACACATCCTTCACCTTAAACAAATGGACAAAAACGAATATAGAACTAACAAACGAGGGAGACGCCATAGCAAGAGAGATAACCCTCCAGTTCTCAGATGACATAGTGGTAAAAGACATACCAAAGATAGAAGTTAAACCAAGAAGTACACAAAAAATAGAACTAAACATAAAACCAGTATCCTTCGGAGACGTACCTCTCGAAGTTAAAATAAAATACCAAGATCACTTAAAAAGAAAGTACAAACTAGAAGATTTGATAGTACTCAAAGTCGAAGAAGAAACTACAACCAGAAACATAGACATACCTCAGATAATACCGCCGGAGGTATTCCCACCAGAACTCTCAGATAGATACACAGAAACAGAGTACATTGGAAAGGGAGGATTTGCAAGGGTATTCAAGGCAAAACGTAAAAAAGACGGAGAATTAGTGGCAGTTAAAATACCTATCTCCATAGATGAATCCACAGGGAAATCCTTCATAAGGGAGATAGAGAACTGGACAAAGTTAGATCATGAAAACATCGTCAAGGTTTACGACTACAACATCGTACCAATACCCTACTTCGAGGTAGAGTTGTGTGATCACTCATTGGCAGATATAGAGAAACCCTTAGATCCAGAGGAAGCAGGGAGGATAATATTCAACGTAGCAGAGGGATTAAAATACGCCCACTCCCAGAGGATCATCCACCAGGATCTAAAACCTCAGAATATACTACTTAAAAACAACATCCCAAAGATATCAGACTGGGGATTAAGTAAAGTTATGACAGAATCCACCTCCTACTCAACAACAGGTGGAGGATATACACTCTTCTACGCCTCTCCAGAGCAGATAAACGGAGAAAAGAGAGACAACAGGACAGATATATGGCAGTTGGGAGTGATATTCTACGAGTTAGTTACCGGTGATCTACCGTTTAAGGGAGAAAATCCTATCGAGGTAGCCTCAGCTATAATACTGAAAGATCCTGTAAAACCCTCGGAGATCAACCCAGAAGCAAAAGAAGTTGAAGATATAATAATGAAATGTCTAGAGAAAAATAAAGAAAAACGTTATCAATCTGTCAAAGAACTACAGAAAGATCTGGCAGAATACCTAGGAATAAAGTACAGAGAATCTCTAAGGTTAAGTGTAAGTAGAAGGGATTTCAGAAAGTCGGCTTATTACTGTGCTGAACTACTCCTACTGAATATGAAGATCAACAACATAGTAGGTGCCTACAACTACGCTGTAGATCTCTTAGATTACACCAAGGGAGAAGATAGAGAGATAATCCAGAAGTTATGTAACCAGTTGAAAACCAGAATAGAGTACGGAATAAATGAGATCCCAGAGGAGTTAATCAAAGAGGTTGAGGTTATAATCAAAAAGTTAAGAAGAGTATAATAAAAAATAATAAAAAAATCTAAAGGTAAAAAAGTAAAATAAGTGTCATTCTCCTAAATTATACTGGATACTAAAAATTGTGTAATATGTTTTATCTTTTAATTTTTTATTTTTATAATCTTTATCATTATTTTTTTAACTATCCTTTTAATGGGAACTGAGATAAAATTAAAAAACATCAAAAGGTTATAAACATGCTCTCTAAAATCCTCAGGATCTTCAAGAAGAAAATTGACGGTAAAACAAAAGAAGAATGGTTAGATGAAGGCATATCTCTTAGTAAGGCAGGTAAATATAAAGAGGCACTGGAGTGTTTCGATAAGGTGTTGAAGATCGATCCCAACTGTGTAGATGGATGGTATAATAAAGGATTAGCCCTTAGTAAGTTAAAAAAATACGATGAAGCTATAAAATGCTTCGATAAGGCGTTGGAGATAGATCCAAAACATGCCCATGTATGGTACAACAAAGGATACATCCTCCTCAAATTAGGGAGATACGAAGAATCTATAAAGTGCTTTGATAAAGTATTAGAGATAGATCCAAGGGATAAGTATGCACTGTACAGTAAAGGATTTGCCCTTCTTAAATTAGGAAGATTCGAGGAATCTATAAAGTACTTCGATAAGGCGTTAGAAGTAGATCCAAATTATCCCTTCACATGGTACAACAAGGGGTTTGCCCTCGTCAGATTAGAAAGATACGAAGAGGCAATAAAGTGCTTCGATAAGGCATTAGAAATAAATCCAAAATACGTCCATGCATGGGACAGTAAAGGATACGCCCTTTCCAGATTAGAAAGATACGAAGAGGCAATAAAGTGCTTCGATAAGGCACTGGAGATCAACCCTAAGTATGCCCGTGCATGGTACGACAAGGGATTTGCATTTAGTGAACTGGGAGTGCACAACGAGGCAATAAAGTGCTTCGACAAGGCACTGGAGATCAACCCTAAGTACACAGATGCACTCTACAGTAAGGGATTATCCCTCGATAAACTTGGAAGATACAGGGAGGCACTACAGTGTTTTAACAGGTCTTTACTTATAAAGGACGATCCTGAGGTAAGAAAGATCAAGGAGGAGATTGAAGAAAAATTAAAGAGGCCAGAGTTAAAGATTAATCTCCTAAATACCTCCTTCATTATAAACAGATGGGATAAGGTTGAGATGGAGGTAGTTAATAGGGGAGAAGTGGTAGCGAGGGAGATAACATTCCGATTCTCAGATGAGATCACCGTTAGAAACCTACCTAATATAGATATCGAGCCAAACAGTAAGGAGATTATAGAGTTCTTCCTCAAACCTATTGCCCTTGGAGAGGTGCCTGTTGAGGTTGAAATAAGATGTAAGGATCACTTGAACAAAGAATACAGATTCAAGGAGACTGTAACACTTGAAGTTATTGAAGGTAAGGAGGATATAACACCTATGGGATCCTCCTCTAACCAGAAAATTCTAAAAACACTCCATCCACAACTCCTGGAGAAATACGTAGAGATAAAGTACATAGGAAGGGGAGGATTTTCAAAGGTATTCAAGGCAAAACGTAAAGATGGGAAGGAGGTTGCAGTTAAGGTACCTATCTCCATAGATGAATCCATAGGAAAATCATTCCTAAGGGAACTTACAAACTGGACTAGGTTAAAACACAAGAACATCGTAAAGATCTACGACTACAACATCATGCCGATACCTTACTTAGAGATGGAGTTATGTGATCAATCCTTGGCAGATATAGAGAAGCCCTTAGATCCAGAGAGGGCAGGATGGATGATATTCAACATAGCAGAGGGATTAAAATACGCCCATTCTAAAAAGATCATCCATAAAGATCTAAAACCACAGAACATCCTTCTTAAAAACGGTATTCCAAAGATATCAGACTGGGGATTAAGTAAGATAATAACAGAATCTTCTTCTACAACTACAGATAGATACCATACTCCTCTCTACGCCTCTCCAGAGCAGGTTAAAGGCGAAGATAAAGATGAGAGAACAGATATATGGCAGTTGGGAGTGATATTCTACGAACTAGTAACTGGAGAACTACCATTTAAAGGGGATAAATTCGAGGAAATAGCAATATCTATAGTAACTAAGGAACCTAGGAAGCCCTCGGAGATCAACCCGAAGGCAAAAGAAGTAGAGGACATAATAATGAAGTGCTTAGAAAAAGACAGAGAGAAACGTTATCAATCTGTAATGGAACTACAGAAGGATCTAGCAGAATACTTGGGAATAAAGTATAGAGAATCCTTAGAACTAAGTATAACTAAAAAGGACTTCGGAAGATCAGCCTACTACTGCTCTGAACTCCTACTGATGAATATGAAAGTTAACAACATGGTTAATGCCTATATCTATGCCTCAGATCTCCTCAATTACGCTAACGGTGAAGTGAAAGAACAGATCCAAGAATTATGTAACCAGTTGAAGTTTAGAATGGAGAATGGAATAAAAGACATTCCAGAAGAGTTAATCAAGAAGGCTGAGGTTATTACCCATAGGATAAAGGTAGATTCCTATAGGTGAATTTGTTAGCAAACAATATTGAATATATTATTTAATTTAATAATTATTTAATTAGTGTATAACTCTCACCAACGATTATTTTACATTGTAGATCTCTATAACTTTTTACTAATAAAGGAGGATCGAAAAGAGTAAAAAATATTAAATAATAACTTAATCTCTTTTACTTATATTTTTTCATAAATTAGGGAGATCCTTATGGACACCAGAGGATACACCTTAGAAGAAAAGTTCCATACTTTTTTAGATATACTAAGTAGAGATTTAAAAGATATGCCAGCAGTTGAAAAGGTATCTATGGAGAATAAAGAGGTAGAAGAAAGAGCCTTTAAAGTACTTCTCTCCACCATACTTAGTGCTAGGACAAAGGACGAGGTTACATTAGAAGTCTCAAAAAGATTATTTGAAAGGGTAAAAACTCCTCAGGATCTTGTAGATATAGAGGAGGAAGAGTTAGAAAGACTTATATATCCAGTGGGCTTCTACAGAACTAAGGCCAAGTATCTAAAGAAACTAGGAAAGATGTTGATAGAGGAGTTCCAGGGTAAGGTACCAAGAAAACTGGAAGATCTTATAAAACTACCTGGTGTTGGGAGAAAAACTGGAAACTTAGTGATTACTCTCGCATACGACGACTACGGTATATGTGTAGATACCCATGTCCATAGGATATGTAACAGATGGGAGTATATAGACACTGAAACTCCTGAAGAGAGTGAAATGGAGTTGAGGAAGAAACTTCCAAAGAGATACTGGAAGATTATAAATACATTACTTGTGAACTACGGTAAGAAAGTATGCTCTCCTACTCCAAAATGTAATCTATGTGCTGAAGAGATAAGGGAACTATGTCCTTATTACTATAAAGTAAAACGTATAGAAGAGGTGCTAAAAAAATACAAGTTTAGGAAGGTTTCAAAAAACAATATTCCAGATAAAAAGGGCACCTACATATTAAAGATAATGTTAAAGAATCCTAAGAATATCACATATGGAAAAAATACAGAGAGGTTTAAAAAAGGTTATTACTTCTACGTAGGATCTGCCATGGGAGATCGAAACAACCTGAAGAGAAGGATAGAGAGACACCTAAGAGAGGATAAGAAACTTCACTGGCATATAGACTATTTATTACAGTACGGTACTGTAAAAGAGATATACGTCTCAGAGGAAGGTGTAGAGTGTGAAGTGGCCAAAGATTTAAGTTTCCTTGATAGTGTGGAAGGTTTTGGATCCTCAGATTGTGGTTGCAGAAGTCATCTGTTCTATATGAAGATTTAAATTTTTGTTTAAAATAATTAAAAGATGACAAAATTAAATTAATAAATTCTCCAACTAAGAGTTTTCTACTATAAAAATAATAATATAAAAAACTATTTTATACAAAATAATATCTCCCTTGAGAATTTTAATAATATTAAAAAGATAATAAAAATAAATAAAAATAAAACTAAAATAATTAATAATGGAGTATTATTTAAAACTGCCGACCCTAGTTCCCATCAAGACTGTGATTAGAAGAATAATAAAAAAGTAATAAAAATCTTAAGAGGAATAATAAAATAAACCTTAATTCTCATCAAAGTGATGATTTAAATAATAAAAATAACAAAAAATAATAAAATTAATAATAGCAACCTGTTAGAAAGGATCTGCTCCACTCCCATAGTATTTTAAAGTACCCTAGGAGAGACTATTTATCTCTTATTTTGATTTTAATATCTTCTTTTTATATTTTTTTATTATAATTAACTTTTTTATTATAATTATTGCTATTCTTATCAGGATTTTTTGATGGGAATTAGGGTAATAATAATAAAGAAAATAATTACAAGGTAAAAAAGTAAATATATAACCCTTATTCTCTAGACTGTATTAAATACTAAAGAAAGTATAGAGTTCCCTATAAAATTCTCTTTCTTAAAAGTTTTTGCCTTTTTTATATTATTTTTTACCGATTTTTAACTCTTTATTATTTTTTAGCCATTATTATAGTTTTAAAAATTATATCTATGAATATAAAAATTAAAAAACTTTCTAAAATTATTTTCTTTAATAGAAATAATTTTTATTTTTAAATCTTCAAAATCCTCCTGCCCCACCTATGTGCCCAGCACTGGATACAGATACCAACTGGTAAAGAAGCAGTATGACAACCCATATATTCAATAAATACATCTAACGCTGTAATACTTCCTCCAAGTCCCATAGTTCCAATACCTAACTTGTTTATATCCTCTAAAAGTTCCCTCTCCAACTTAGCAATATCCCTGTTAGGATGCCTCTCTCCAATCCTCCTTAGAAGTGCCTTCTTTGCAAGTTTTAGGGCTATATCTGCAGTACCTCCCACACCTACACCTAGGATTATAGGTGGACAGGGTTTTCCACCAGCATTAGCCACAGTTTCCAGTACAAACCTCTTTATACCTTCTATGCCCTCTGCAGGAGTTAGCATCTTGAGGGCACTCATGTTTTCGCTACCTGCACCCTTGGGAAGTACCTTTATCTCTACCTCCCTATCTAACCTCTCATCCACCTCTATATCTATAAAGGGGGATCCCAGTCCAACGTTTGTTTTAAGATTCTCCCTTGTAAAGGGATCTACTACGTTAGGTCTTAGAGGTATTTCCTCAGTTGCCCTAACTACCCCTTCCCTTATCCCATCTAAGATACGGAGAATCTCAGATGATGATATATTCTTTCCTACCCTAAGAAATACAACAGGCACCCCTGTATCCTGGCAGAGAGGTATAGATCTATCCCTGGCAACCTCTATGTTCTTAAGAATAGCCCTTAGGATACTCCTTGAGATCTCACTCTCCTCCCTCTCCAGTGCAGATATGAGAGCCTTCTCTACATCTTCAGGTACAGTTGTCCCTGTCTCCTTGAAGAGTTCCACTACTACCTCCACTATATCCTCACTTTTCACAGTACCACCTAGGAATAAATCTCCCTGAGGAACGCTACAATATCCTTCTCTGTTATTACTCCTACTAAGTTATCTTTATCCTCTACCACTGGGAGAGCACCTATACCCTTATTGATCATGATCTCTGCAACACTTCTAAGGGAGTCCTCCCTACTTACCTTCACTGGATCCTTAGCCATTACCTCCTCAACTCTAACGTTTGTTATTTCCCTTACATTTCCAGTAGTCATACGGTTGAAGGCCCAGTCGCTACCTAACAGTCTTATAAAGTCTGTAGATGTTACCATACCTACCAATCTATCCTCAGATACTACTGGGAGTCTTCTAAATCCATTTCTCAACATAACCCTTGCTACGTCCTTCAACCTCATCCCTGGAGTGGCAACTATAGGATCCTCTGTCATATAGTCCTGGACAGTTTTACCCTCTATCTTGTCTATAAGATGGCGTATAACATCCCTCTCAGTTATAATGGATATTAGTATATCCTCTTTATCGATAACAGGAGTACCTCCTACATTCTTCTCAACGAATATATCTATTACCTCATCCAAGGGTGTAGATTCCCTTACACATACTGGATTGCTGGTCATTATCTCCTTTACAGGTTCATTTATTGCAGATAGGAGATTATGGTCATGTTTAAACTTCACAAGGTTGTACTTATTTCCTCCTCCCATAAAGTCCAGAATATCCATAGAAGTTACAATACCTTCAATCCTATCTGTACCTGCATCTACTACAGGTACCCTTCTACTACCACTGTTGTTCATCTTTGAAACTGCATCCCTTATGGTGGTAGAGGGATATACCTTTATAACATCTTTTTTATCCTTTATTACATCACCCACCCTCAAAATCTCCCCTCCTTAAATTTTATTATATTTAGATACTGTCGCTGTCTATACAGTTCTCACAGACGTACTTTCCATTTATGTATCTTAGACGCCCCTGGTTACCACATACTTCACATACTCCGTATATGGATTCTTGCTCCCTGGGATAATCCTCTCTATCCTTTATCTTAGATACCTCTATCATTATCTCGAAGATCTTAGGTGAGACAGAGACAATGTCGCTAACTGTAATTATACCTAAAAGTTTTCCATTCTCAACCACTGGAAGCCTCTTGATATTCTTCTTAGCCATCAACTTTGCAGCCTCTATAATTGTGGCCTTTGGAGATATGGATATAAGTTTTGGAGACACAATATCTTTAATCAAAACCTCTTTTGATTTTAGATTTCTCGCAACAACTTTATGAACGAGATCCTTCTCTGTAATTAACCCTACTGGTTCCATTGAATCATCTACTACTACTAAACCTCCTATCTTCTTATTTTTTAGTATATTGGCAGCGTCGTAGGCAGTGGCATTTAACTTTACAGTCTCCACAGGAGTACTCATAACCTCACTTACAGTAATATCAAATTCCATTACTATCACCATTTATAATTAACAATCGTTATAATTTATCTATATTTATTATCCAATATTTATAATTTTTATTTTAGATACGCCCTATTTGTTATCCCCTGACCTAATCCCTCATAAAGTGTAACCTCTATCCACTCTATGTTGTCCACATCTAACTTAAGAAGGGCCTTTTTAATAGCCTCTGTTATATAAATAGAGAGTTCCTCCGCAGTGATCCCCTTTAACGGTAAAAGTAAAACATCCTCTAGAGGGAGTTTATACTCCTTTTTACATCTTCTATAGGAGTATACAAAGTAGATATAGTCCTCTTCAATAGTGTACTTTATATGTGGATGATCTCTAGGCAACAACAGTTTATGATCTAAGCCTTGGCATACCTCTTTAACAATCTTTTTTAACACCTTAAAATCTACGACAAAGTTAAACTCTCCAGAGGGCCTTCCACCTAATCTTACATCTACGTAGTATGTATGGCCATGTATAGCCCCACAGGATTCATGTCCAAATACTATATGGGCAGATGAAAATCTTAATCCCAAGTATAACCCTTTTAACTCCAGTATCATTTTTTTCCTCTTTTAATGATTTTACTAATTTATTTGCTTATTTCCTAAAAGAATATAAAATCAACTGATAATAATTAAGGTTAACAGTAAAGGCAGAACAGTTTTTATCATGGTAAATTTTTCCTTTCTCCTTTCAAAAATAGGAAGAGAGATATAAATAATGTAGTAATAATGGAAATAATTTTAGTACTCTTAGATCTCAATATTTTATTTTACTATTTTTTAATGTTCAACAACTTTTAAAACTTACTTTTAAATTTTAATTATATTATTTATAATTATTAATAATTTATTTATATAGTAAATTTATAAAAAGAGGTTTACCTATTTAACCTGTTGGAGTTAATTAAATCTTTCCAACCTCGGTGGAACTGTGGAACTGTATATAACATTCTTTATTATAATAACCTCTATATTCCTAGTACCTATCATCTTAAAGAGGTTCAACATACCAGGGATTACTGCTATAATGTTGGCAGGGATACTCATAGGACCTTACGGTCTTGGTATTGTAGATATTGATGAAGCTCTTAAAACCTTTTCTACCTTTGGAGCCATATTTCTCATGTTCTTGGCGGGAATGGAGGTGGATAATGAAACTCTAATTAGAGGGTTTAAAAGATCCCTATTTATCTCCCTATTTTCTGCAGTAATATGTGGTATTGGAGGATACTATATAGGAAGTCTTTTAGGTCTCGACTATCTAGGTGCCCTACTTTATGGTATTATGTTCGCCTCTAACTCTGTAGGTATAGTTTACGCCCTTTTAGATGAGTTAGATATGATGAGATCAAAGTTTGGAACTATACTCCTGGGAGCTGTTGTACTATCCGAGGTACTAGGGATGATACTCCTGGCTACAGTATCCAAAATCAGTTTAAATCAGGGTTTAGAGGGATCTGTATTGTTTATTATACAGATACTCCTCTACATCTTAGGTTTATTACTACTAATTCCACTTATTACAAAGAAGATATTTAAGAGATTTGAAAAACTTCACTGTAGAAAGATACACTTTGTACTTCTAATAATACTTATCTCCATACTTATTGGAGAGTACGTAGGAATACACCCTATGATATGTGCATTTATTACTGGCGTGGCTGTATCTGAGGCCCTTACTAAGGAGGAGCATGATATCTTACTTAATAATAATCTAAATGCTATAGGCTACAGTTTCTTTATACCTATATTCTTCCTAACTGTAGGTATGAACACAAATATTCGAATGCTGATGAACTTGGACAACTTGGGGATACTTGTTAGTACAGTTGGAGGTTTGATGATTTTAAAAACACTCTCTGGTTATCTCTCCTTTAAAATAATAGGTTGTGATAGACTGAAAAGTCTCTATGGAGGTCTATTAACTATCCCTCAAATTTCAGCCCCCCTTGTTGTAGCCTCCGTTGGAAGAGATCTGGGAGTATTTCCCCATAGTTTATTTGTAACTGTAGTTGTGATGATACTTATAACGTCCATTATAGCCCCGATAGTTATTAGGTATTTAGTAGATAGATATCCCCCTACAGAATAGATAATCTCCTTATAGAATGGTGATCTCTCTACTACCTTCCACTCTATACTTCAGATCCTTTCCCTTGGCGTTATCCACCAGTAATTGGGAGATAGAGGGAGTGGTGTATATACCTACAATAGATGTAGTTATCCTTGGGTTTATCTCTAGGATGTATATATCATCTCCTTTTAATAGAATATCTACACCTACATAACCATTTAAACCCTCTATCTCCTTAAGTGCCTTCACTGACTCCTCTATCATTCTATCTTTAAGTGGATGATCTATGTTGATCTCTCCTCCGATATATTTCCCATCCTTATAGTACTGTCTATTCAGGGATAAGGGATATAGTTTTTTCCCTACTATGAAACTTGCGGAGTAGGGCTCTCCCTCTATATGCTCCTGGACTATATAGTTTTCAGAGATTATCAGTTGATTGGAGCCTCCACAACCCTCTATCTCCTTTATTATGTATCTCTTTGGAGGTAAGGTTTTAGGAGTTTTAACTACACCTTTTATCCTTTCGTAGGTTAGGTATTTGTTCCCACCTATTTTAACACCTTCACTGTGAGAACCTAAGTTTAAGATATTTCTCTCCTCTATTAACTTAGTAAGTCTATAGAGCAACCTATCACTCTCAGGTGCAATTAAAAGGGCTCCCTCTATATCCTCTTTATTTAACACCTCTTTAATTGTTTCTATTACATCGGTATTCCTCTGAACATACACTTTCAGGTTGTCTCTATCTCTGTAATATTCTAAATGTTTTTCACCTATTACTGTAATAACTGTAAAATTACTATTTAGAAAGTCTTCCAACAGTCTATCAAACATTAATTTGCCCTCTTGGAGTATGCTGGGCTCTATATCTTCATTGCTCCCCACAGCGTACTCAAAAAGGAATATACTCATAATATATCCCTTCTCCATTTTTATTAAATGTCCTTGAACTTAGAAATTTTTTATATAATAAAAATCCCTCTTATTTAACGTATTTTAGTATCTCCCTTAGATCTCTCCTCTCTATAGAAACATCGGCGTTTTTCTTTAATATTTCCTTTGCACAAAATGCTATACCAAAACCTGCCCTCTTAAACATACTTATATCGTTTGCACCGTCTCCCACAACTACAGTATCCTTTAAATCTATGTTTTCTCTCTTTGCAATCTCCTCAAGGATATCTCCCTTAGCAGTGGAACTCATCACCCTTCCCCTTACCTCACCTGTTAACTTCCCATCCTTCACCACAAGTTCGTTAGAGTATGCATAGTCTAAATTTAGATCCTTCTTTATCTTTTCTGTAACGATTGTAAATCCCCCACTTACTACACCTACAACATACCCTCTATTTTTAAGTTCCTCTATGGTTTCCTTTGCACCCTTTGTCAATCTCAACTTTGGAATCAATTCCTTTACACTATCTATGGGCAATCCCTTTAAGAGTGCTACCCTCTTCCTCAGAGATTCCTCAAAATCTATCTTTCCATTCATGGCATCCTTAGTTATCCTCTTTACATCTTCCTCTACACCTGCCAGTTTAGCCAGTTCATCTATTGTCTCCTCCTCTATTAGAGTACTGTCTAGATCAAAGAGCACAAGACCTCTTTTATTTTTTTTCATCCCATCACCAGGAATAATATAATTTCCAATATTAACTATTAAAACTCTAATAAAAAGAAAACTACTTATATTAAATAAAACTCTCATAAAAATAATAAAATTATTATTAAAAAATATGACAAAAAAGAGTAATCTTATTGTTATTCTCTAACTGGGAAGGAGGGATATATTTTATTATTTTATAATTTTATTAATTTTTATTTTAATTATTATAATTTTAAAAATATCTGTACTAAACAAATAACTAGTTTATAATTTTCAAAAGGATAATATGCTGAAATATCAGAAAGTTGGAGATATAGTTCTAGTAAAGAGAGATTTGTCTCAGGAGGAGATAGATTACATAGTGAATAAAACTAGGTGTAAAACGATAGTAAAATACGAAGGTATAAAAGGAGATCTTAGAAGACCAAAGATCAAGATAATATATGGCAGTGAGACCGAAACTATCCATAAGGAATACGGTTGTCTATTTAAATTGGATGTATCGAAGGTTATGTGGAGTATGGGCAATATAGAGGAGAGGAAAAGGATGGCTCATATATCCCATCCAAGGGAAGTAGTAGTAGATATGTTTGCAGGAATAGGTTACTTCTCTATACCTATGGCCAAGTACTCCAGGCCTAAGAGAATCTACGGGGTAGAGATAAATCCAGATGCCTACTACTATCTAGAGGAAAATATTAGGTTAAATAAGTTGAAGAATGTTGTACCTATTTTGGAGGATAATAGGAATTTAGACCTTGAGAATATTGCAGATAGGGTAATAATGGGATACATACTTAAAACTAGGTTCTTCTTAGATAAGGCTTTTCAACTTCTAAAAGAGGAAGGAGGAGTTATACACTATCACGATACCTTACCTGAGAAGGCGATATATTCAGAGGGTGTTTGTAATATAATCAAAACTGCTGAAAATTACAATTATAGATTAACATCCTACCACGTACATATGATAAAAAAATATGCTCCAGGGGTATGGCATATAGTGATAGATGCTAGGGTGGAGGGGCGTTGATCTTTTACCTATATTTGTGCTACAAAACACACAAAACCATAACCTTTATATAGAAGTTTGTAATCATATATATACCGAAGGAGTAGAATATAAAGTAATAAAAAAATAAAAGGAGGAGGTGGGAGGGTGGCAGCAACCCAACCAATAGTAATACTACCTGAGAATGTAAAAAGATTTGTAGGAAGAGAAGCACAGAGAATGAACATATTAGCAGGGAGAGTTATAGCAGAAACTGTAAGAACTACCTTAGGTCCAAAGGGAATGGACAAAATGTTAGTTGATGATTTAGGAGACATAGTTGTTACAAACGATGGTGTAACAATATTGAAAGAGATGAGTGTAGAGCACCCTGCTGCAAAGATGTTAATTGAAGTTGCTAAGACCCAGGAGAAGGAAGTTGGAGACGGTACAACAACAGCAGTTGTTATAGCAGGTGAGTTGTTAAGAAAGGCTGAGGAGTTGTTAGATCAGAACGTACACCCAACAATAATCATAAAAGGATACCAATTAGCACTTGAGAAGGCTCAGGAGATATTGAAGGAAATAGCAATAGATGTTAACCCAGAAGATAAGGACATGTTGAAGAAAATAGCAATGACCTCCCTAACTGGAAAAGGTGCTGAGAAGGCTAGAGAGAAGTTAGGAGAGATAGTAGTTGAGGCTGTTACAACCGTTGTAGATGAAAACGGTAAGGTAGATAAGGATCTAATAAAGATCGAGAAGAAGGAAGGTGCTTCAGTAGACGAGACAGAGTTAATTAAGGGTGTAGTAATAGACAAGGAGAGAGTAAACCCACAGATGCCTAAGAAAGTTGAAAATGCTAAGATAGCACTACTCAACTGTCCAATAGAGGTAAAAGAAACTGAGACAGATGCTAAGATAAACATAACAGATCCTGCAAAGATGATCGAGTTCATAGAGCAAGAAGAGAAGATGATAAAGGACATGGTAGACCAGATAAAGGCATCTGGTGCAAACGTAGTATTCTGTCAGAAGGGTATAGACGACCTTGCTCAGCACTACTTGGCTAAGGCTGGAATACTCGCTGTAAGAAGAGTCAAGAAGTCTGACATGGAGAAACTTGCTAAGGCTACAGGTGCAAACATAATAACAAACATAAAGGACCTTACAGCAGAGGACCTTGGAGAGGCTGGAGTTGTATCTGAGGAGAAGATTGCTGGAGACGCAATGATATTCGTAAGAGAGTGTAAGGATCCAAAGGCTGTAACAATCTTGGTAAGAGGTACAACAGAGCACATTGTAGATGAGGTAGCAAGGGCAATTGAGGATGCAATTGGAGTAGTTGCCTGTACAATAGAGGACGGTAAGATAGTTGCTGGTGGTGGGGCAACAGAGGTAGAGTTGGCAATGAGATTGAGAGACTACGCCGATACAGTAAGTGGTAGAGAGCAGTTGGCAGTAAGAGGATTTGCTGACGCACTAGAGGTAATACCAAGAACACTGGCTGAAAACGCTGGTCTAGACGCAATAGAGATGATGGTAAACCTCAGAGCTAAACATGCAAATGAGGGTAATGCAGCATATGGGTTGAACGTCTTCACAGGAGAAATAGAGAACATGGTAGAGAATGGAGTTGTTGAACCATTAAGAGTCAAAACACAGGCTATCCAGTCAGCAGCAGAGGCTGCTGAGATGTTGTTGAGAATAGACGATATAATAGCTGCTGAGAAATTAGACAGTAAGGACAAGAAAGGAGGCTCTGAGGACTTTGGAGGAGATGACTTGGGAGGTATGTAAAACCTCCCAACAATATTTTTTACTTATGTTTATATTCGTATATTTAAATATATTAATGCATTATGTGAAATAAATAGAGTGGAGATTAATGGAAATATTAAGAAATGGAATTGGTTATAAAGATAAATTATAAATAATAAAAACTAGTTTTTATTAATATACATTAGTATCTTTAAATAAATGAATATAAACCTCCATAAAAAAAATGGTGGGCCCAGCCGGATTCGAACCGGCGACCCTCGCCTTGTAAGGGCGATGTCATAGCCAGCTAGACCATGGGCCCGAATATAACAATTACAATTTTACTATATAAATATTACGGTTTAATGTATATACATGCACTACTGTGTTAAGGGAAACCATGAAAGATAAGGTACTTAAAAATTTTTTAAAAGATAGGGAAGAGATAATAAAATACTCTTCAAAGAGAGATGAAAGGAGTATAGAGAAATTTAAAAAAATGTTAATGGAATTAAAGGAAGAAAAGAAGGTGAATATTGTAGCAGACTACACAGAGTACAATCCTCTCCATTTGGGGCATAAGTACTGCCTAAGTAGAGGTAAAGAGAAGGGGCTCTTTATAAGTGTACTTCCTGGACCTCTTGAGAGGAGTGGTAGAGGGGTGCCCTATCTAGTAGATAGATACATAAGGGCGGAAATGGCTATAAGGGCAGGGGCAGATATTGTTATCGAAGGACCTCCTATGGGTATTATGGGCTCTGGGCAGTATATGGAGTGTATCGTCAAAATGTTCCACACTATAGGGGTGGATATCATACCTAGAGGGTATATAAGAGACAGTAATATGGAGAAAATAATAGATCTCATAAATAGAGGATATCACATCAGTGTAAAACCCTATAGAGTATCCTGTATCGAAACTGGAGAGTACATCTGTGAGAAACTTGAGATAGACAACTATGTAATAGCATCTTTATCATATACAATCTATAAACTTAACAAGAAGTATAACTTGAACTTCAATCCAAAGTTCTTATTTGTAGAGAGATTAGAGGGTATAAATGGTAGCAAAATCAGGGAGTGTGTATATAAAGGTAGATTCGAGGAGATAAGGGGAATGATTCCTGAAACTACCTTGGAGGTTCTAGAGGAATATTCGAAGGGAGATATAGAAAGTATTATCCTAAAGAGATTTGAGGATAGAATATTGGAAACTGTCAACGAATACTCCCTTGAAAAGTATATTCCAAAGAATATAGGTGAAGTGTTGGAGAAAAATAGGCCCTATAAAAGTATTGAAGAGATTAAAGAAACTATACCTCAAGGTTTTTCTAAACATTTTAAGGAAAGGATTATATCAAGACTGGAGTGTAGAATAGAGAAGGATATTATCTCCGAATATATTAAAAACTATCCTCCTAAGATAAAGATCTTATCTATAAATGAAGATATATTATCCTAACTCTACCATATATTTTTTAACTCTCTAATAAATTATTATTTTAAAAATAACAATAACTTTAAATTTCTATTAAATAATCCTAATTATAAAAATTATTATAAAAATATCAAAAAAGTAAAGATTAATTTTTTAGGAGGGGAATACTTTGCAAAAACAGAGGTTCTGTTTAGATACTACTGCTATCACTGACAGTGAAGTTAGGAAATCTCTAAATGCCTCTACAATAACAGAATCTGCCGAAAAGATATTAGATCTTATTGCAAAATCTAGAATATATTTGGATATATCCTGCCACATACCTTATCCAAGTGTGTATAATGAGTTGATAGGTTTCTTAAAGAGGGAGGGGTGTCCAGAGGAGATTATAATAAAGGTGGATACCTGGTTGGTGAAGAAAACTCCAAATAGATACGAGATAAAACTACCTGCAGAGATACTCTACGAGTATATAAGGGATCTGAGAGAGAGGATAAATAAGGGGATGAGACTAAGCGAAAGTGCCATGTATGAAACTGCAGAGGAAATGTACAATCTTACAACAAAGGGGGAGGGAGAAAAGAGAGAATTAATAAACTCTGTACTCTCAAAGACCGTTAATACCTTTAGAAATAAGTACAGAAATGCCCTTAGAACTGGAACCCTTGACAGTGCTCCTGATTTAGATGTATTGCTCCTTGCAAAGGAGTTAGATGCTGCAGTTGTAGCCAGTGATGAAGGTATTGAGAAGTGGGCCCAACGCCTAGGTTTAAGGTTTGTTAAGGCAAAGGATTTCCCATTCATTTTAAAGGAGTACTTATCAGTTTGTAAAAAATAAGAGGGGTGTAAAGTAGAATCATTTTTAAATATTAACGTGAAATAATTTCTATTTTCCCATAGTTTCAGAAATTATTATAAAATTCCATCTTAAATGGATGTTATTCTCTTTACTATCATAGTAGCATAACAGCCCTTCTTCAGTTGAAACTCCACGGTGATCTTATATCTACCTTTATTTAATTCATCCTCTAAAAATTCTCCGTATCTTATCTCCTCAGGGATGGAGAGTATCCTTCTTTCAGTATAGGAGGGTTTTGAGAGATCTAGAAGTCTGTTGAAGTCCTCTATTCTTAATCCCTCTTTCTTTAAAATATCCTCTATGATCTTCCAGTACTCCTCCTTAACATCCTTTGTGTCTAGATCATGGGTTATAGTGGGAAAGGTTTCATCTTTCAAAGTATTAAGAACGTCCTCTTCTATATCTTTATAGAATAAAAAGGTTCCACAGTTATAATCCATGTATGTTCTATCCTCTTTAGGAATATATTTCTTTAAAAGACTCTTTACAGATTCATTCCAGAGATAACTCTGATAAGCAGAGACGAACAACTTCTTCAACCTAATATCTACGTACTTAAAGGCTTCCTTGAATCTCTCTTCCTCTCCTCCACCTTCAAGATACCTAATTATGTTGTGAAACATTCGATCCCTTATTCCTCTATCCTCCATATACCTGATAATAGACCTCCAATCCCCCCAATGACTCCTTATGTATCTTTTTAGATCTTTTATCAACTTGTTTTCACTCTTTTTATACCTCGTTAGTATTATCTTAAGAGCCTCTTCGTAGTTCCCCATCATATACTCCTTGGCTATGAATTCCCCGCTTCTATATACACTTCCAAATCTCTGAGTGTCATAATAGTTAGGTACTCCCAAATGTAGTTTTTTCAGATTCTCCCCTATATCGGGAAGGTATTCTTTTTTGAGATATCTGATGGTAATCTTAAATTTATTTCCTGCCAACTGTCCTAACTTTAGAGAATTTCCTACTTTCCTTAGATATTTCAACTCCAGATTCTTCTCCCTTAGAGATAACACTCCATATTTTGCAGGGATGGTAATATGTTGGATTGTAATAGCGTGTCTATCCTTTAAACCACAGTAACCTATCTCCTTTAGAGGAATCTTGAATTTTTTGGATATATAGGACAACGTCCTTAAATTTTCCATATTTATCTTTTTTAATAAATAGAGATTAAAGGCATCTCCCTCATCAAGGGCATTCTCGTCTAGTATCTCCTCCACAATAAAATCCTCTGGAAGTTGTCTGATTTTCACCTTCATATTTTCTACCAGAAAGTTTTATATTTTTTTAGAATTATTCTATTTTACAGAATACAGTCTGAATACTTACACAGATAGTTTCCAATTGACAGAAGTTCGATCTTGTGTTTGGAGTAGGTCCAAGGTACTTTTAAAGAAGAAAGGTTTAGAGATTCATCATATATTTCTTTCAGTACTTAGAACAGGCTCGAGTAAGTAAAAATGTTAACAATCGTTGAATTTAATTTCCATATTCTTGATTTTCTATTTATTATGAAAAATCTTTTTTGATGGAAACTAAAACATTAGGGTTTTGATATAAAAATATTTTTTGTCTAAGATAATAATTAATAGGGAGGCAAATAAACATACAAAGGTTCAAAAGATATATGATAACTATAAATAAAATTAAAAGAAAAAAAAAATCTTCTAAGTGTATAGCCCTTAAATAGGATTCCCTTAATAGATAAGTATTATTTTGTAATAAATTAATAATATAATTCCTATCGCTTTTGATAAAATGAAATTTTTTATAGTGATTATTATTTTTATTTTAAATTTTTTATAAAATATTTTTCAATGTGGGAAAATGGGAAATATACTATTTTCAGAGTGGACGAGAAGTTACAGAAAGTTAAATGATCTAAATCAATTGAAGGAGGATATTATAAATAACTTCCAGGAGTGGGGAGTGATAGATAAAAAGATAGTGTGTATGCTAAGTGGAGGTAAGGACAGTGCTACAGCCTTGGCGTTAGCCAAAGATCTAGGGCTCAATATATCCCTTGCTATCCATTTCACCCATAGATGGAGTTGGCAACTCTCCAAGGAGGAGGCTAAGAGAATAGCAGATAGGTTTGATGTACCTATAATGTTCTACGATATTACCAAAGATCTGAAGAAGAGGACAAAGGGGGCAAAGGGGAGGAGTATATGCAGGATATGTAAGAATATAATGAAGAGTAGAACTATAAAGATAGCAAAGGAGGAAGGGGCTGAGGTGATAATGACGGGGGATACCTCTGTGGAGAAGATATCAGGCCCTATTATGCAGTATCTAAAGGAGAAATACGGGGAGGTAAGATTTGAAAAGATGGAGTTAACTCCAGTACCTAAGAAGTACAACTTTCTATTCTTCAGGCCACTTATAAGATGTGGATATGAAGATATACTGAAACTTGTAGAGTACTATAATATAGACGTTAGGAGGGTGTACGAGGCTGGAGATAGATGGGGTTTCTGGCGGGAGGGGTGTCCATTGCAGTACTGTGATAACGAGGCACTGATAACAGAGGAACTTTTAGATAAATTATATATATACAATGAGAGGATTACAAAGGTAGCCAGGGAGGACGGTAGATTTAGGGCATCTATAAGACTTCCCTCTAAGGAAATTATAGTTGTACCTGTTAAGGACGATGTAGATGATAGGGAGAAGGAGGAGTTTATAAAGAAACTGGGAGAGATCTTAGAAAAGTTGTGATGGTGTTAGATCATGATACCTATTATATACAAGGAGATGTGTCCCAACTGTTTTGGTGAGATCTACAGTAGTAGGTTGGAGTTAGGAGTGTGTGAGAGGTGTTTAGAGGAGGAGGGAGAGTATTCTAAGTTGGATCTCTGTAGAAAGTTGAGAAATAATAAGAATTTAGATAAATTAAAGGATTACTGTAGAATTTGGAATGAATTTAAGGAGTTTGAAAAGTTTTGTAAAAATTTAGGCTATGAACTCCTCAGTATTCAGAAGATGTGGGCTAAGAGGGTTTTGAAGAATAAGAGTTTCTCCATAGTTGCCCCAACTGGGGTAGGTAAGAGTTTCTTTGGAGTGTTGATGAGTCTCTATCTGGCAAGTAAGGGGAAGAGATGCTATATAATCCTACCTACAACTCTCTTAGTTAAACAGACGTACGAGAGGGCAGTGTCCCTTATGGGAGATAGAGTTGGTGTAGTGTGTTATCACTCAGAGTTAAGTGAGAGGGAGAAAAGGGAGGTTAAGGAGAGGATAGAGGGGGGGGACTTTCAGGTGTTGATTACAACATCTAACTATCTAACTAGGAACATGCCCAGTACAACCTTTGACTTTATATTTGTAGATGACGTAGATGCACTTTTAAAATCCTCCAAGAACATAGATAGGACTTTACTACTTCTAGGCTTTAATAAAGAGTTGATAGATGAGGCTTACAGGATAATACTACTGATGAAGAGGAAGAACTTCGATAAGGGGTTGGAACTTAGGGAGAACTTAAAGAAGAAGATAGAGAACATTAAACATGGCTGTATAGTTATAGCATCTGCAACTGGGAAGAGTTATGGAGATAGGGTGAAGTTGTACAGGGAGTTGTTGGACTTTGAAGTTGGATACGGTATAAACAAGTTGAGGGATGTTGTTGATATCTACGACGAGATAGATAGGGATAAGGTTTTGGAGTACGTTAAAACGTTAGGCTCTGGTGGTTTGATATTCATATCCCAGGATTACAGTTTAGAGATAGCAGAGGAAATTGAGAATCTTTTAAAGGAGAACAACATAAAGGCTAAGGTTATCCATTCGAAGGATAAGGAGGGCTTTGAGGACTTTAAAGAGGGCAAGTTAGATGTACTTATAGGGATGGCATCCTACTACGGGGTTCTAGTTAGGGGACTCGATATACCAGAGAGGGTAAGGTACGCCATATTCTACGGTATTCCAAAGATGAAGTTTAAACTTAGGGAGTACTTGGAGAAGGTAAGGGAGAGTAAAAAGATAGAGGTAGATATAGAGGGGAGATCCCTAGAGGAGATCGAAGAGATCTTAGAAAAAGATTTAAAGTTAAAGAACTTCTCCCTAAGGGTTGAAGGGGATGAGATATACCTCCTTATACCAGATATAAAAACCTACATACAGGCCTCAGGTAGAACCTCCAGGATGACAGAGTTCGGTTTAACAAAGGGTGCCTCTATACTACTTGTAGATGACTGGAAGTTATTTGAAAGTGTTAAAAAGTATATGTTGTTCAACTACGAGAGTGAATTTAAAGATGTTAAGGAGGTTAATTTTGAGGAGTTAATAAGGAAAATCGATGAGGATAGGGAGAAAATTAAGGTGGGTAAGAGGAGAGGTAAGGTACCTGATATAATGAAGTCCATCCTTATGGTTGTAGAGAGTCCAAACAAGGCGAGGACGATAGCAAGTTTCTTTGGAAGGCCCTCGAGGAGAAAGATCAACGGCGTAAATATCTACGAGGTTTGTATGGGGGACATAAACCTAATAATAACTGCCAGTGGTGGCCATATCTTCGATTTAGTTACAAAGGAGGGGTACTACGGTGTAAAGATAGAGGATAATATCTATATCCCTATCTATATGGCAATAAGGAAGATAAATGGGGAGCAGATAACTGATCAGAAAGATATAGAGGAAATAATAAGGGGGTTAATGGAGAAGGGGGAGAAGATCAACGTAATAAACTGTAAGGAGAATATAGAGACGATAAGGGAGATCGCAGATGAGGTAGATGGGGTGTTTATAGCGACAGATATAGATACAGAGGGGGAGAAGATAGGCTACGATATAGCCCTGAATATACTACCATTTAACAAAAACATCTACAGGATAGGGTTCAACGAGATAACCAGGAGGGCAATTTTAAGATCTGTAGATGCCTACAGGAGAGGTGAGGAGTTAAAGTTAGATGAGAACAAGGTTAGGAGTCAGTTAGTTAGGAGGATAGAGGATAGATGGATAGGGTTTAAACTCAGTCAGAAGTTGTGGGATGTTTTCAACAAGAATTACCTCTCTGCAGGTAGGGTGCAGACGCCAGTTTTAGGTTGGATAATAGAGAGGTACGAGGAACATAAGAAGAAGGTACCTTATCTCTCCCTAAGGTTGGAGTACGATATATACGTTGGAAAGGTATGGGAGGGGGAATTTAGGGGAGATGAGGTAGAGGTTGAGGTAGATCTCTATAAAAAAGATATCCCTCCACTACCACCATTTACCACAGATACCCTGTTGGAGGAGGCCACAAAGAAATTTTATCTAAGTACAGAGGAGGTTATGAGAATAGCCCAGGATCTCTTCGAACTTGGATTAACCACCTACCACAGAACCTCCTCCACAAGGGTATCCTTAGATGGTATGAGGGTTGCAAGGGAGTACTTGAAGTTGTCCAACTTGGAGGATTACCTTAAGAACAGGGAGTTTTACATGGAGGGGCCACATGAGTGTATAAGGCCTACGAAACCGATGGATACTGGAGAACTTATAGAGTTTATAAAGGAGAACAACATAACCCTAAGTAAGAACCATATAAAGGTGTACGACTTAATATTTAGAAGGTTTATTGCGTCCCAGATGAAGGAAACTACAGTACTCTACCAGGAGTTGTATATAAAAGATATAGATGAGAAGATAGAGGGTTATGTAGATGTGGAGTTTGACGGTTGGAGTAGGATATACAACCTGAAGTTAAGGAAACTTCCAAAGATAGAGAAGGATAAGTTAAAGGTTTTAGAGTACAGTATAAGGAAGGTAAATAAGGTGCCACTTTACGATGAGGGGGAGGTTGTAAAACTTATGAAGGAGAGAGGTATAGGAAGGCCCTCCACCTACGCCCAGATAATAAAGAAGTTGTTAGATAGAGGGTATGTAATAAAGAGTAAGAATAAAGGTAAGTTGATACCTACGAAGTTGGGAATAGAGGTTTATAACTATCTCATTACTCACTATCCACAACTTATATCTGAGGAGAAAACTAGGGAACTTGAGGAAGTTATGGATAAGATAGAGAGGGGGGAGATGGATTATATAGAGGTACTACATTCTTTAAAGTCTGTATGTGATAGGATATAAAGTATTTTACTCCAACTAAAAAATTATTATTTCATCAAAGTATTAACACGTACAACTCTTATTAGTAAAAAAGAATAAAATATTTTTAAGAAAAAGATTAATGGGATTTATCCAATCTCCTTTTAATGTTCAAAAAATATTTTTAGTGGATAAACTGTTATATCCAATTCATTTTTTTGAATAAACTCTTAAATAATTATTAGGATTTTTATTTTTTTATGATCATTCTTATAGTATATTTTGACATAAAACTCTAAGATCTAATTCTCACTAAAATCTTGATAAAAAATATAATTATAAAAATTTATAAAAAATAAAAATTATTAAATTACCTAAAAAAGAATTCTGTAAATAGAAGTTATCACTTTACTCCTCCAGTATACACAATGGTTCAAGAGATAATAACTGATTTTTTACTTTATAAAAAATATTAGATAAAAATAAAAATAATATTTATTATTTTTATCACGAATATCTAAAATACTAAAAAAAATACTTACTGTTAATACCTTCCTGAAAGAGAGTAATCCTAATCAATTAGAGAGTTTTGCTTTTATATAAATATCTCTAATGACATTCTTCCTTAAAGAAAAATTTATCCCCTCTCTATAAAACCACATCCACATCTCCTTCCTCTTCCAGGACCTAATCCTCTACCTCCTCCGTCTATCCTGTGAATATAGTTAGAAGGAGCGCCACAGTGTGGGCAGGTTTCAGGTTTTGGAGTACCATAGGGTACCTCAATTATACTTTGACAGTTGCTACATAGAAATTTTTTCATTTCCATTTTATCCCAAGTATTCTTTCTTCTTTTTGATATTTCTTAATTTTTCCTCTAATATTTTTAACTCTTCTTTTAAATATTTAATTCTTTCCTCTAGGTATTTCTCTATGTCTTCTTCTGATACATCTCTAGAGAATAGATCCCAGGCGTGAATTAATCTTCCCATTTCATCTATATAGAATGCATGAGGACCAGATCCACATCTACAGGGACCTACATATCTAAATCTACTAAATGCTCCTGGAGTTAAGACATGTCTGCATATTCCTCTGAAAAATCTTCTTCCAAACATTATTATCACCATATTTCTTTTTTCTAATAATACACATATGTGTAATAATATATATATTTTTCGGTTTACATTTATTAAAATTGATTATTTAATATCCTAAAGGGATATAGATTTTCTGTATATAATCAACATATTGTCTGATGGGCTCCTCCGATAGATATCCTCTAAATTCTCCAAATACTCCCCATTTATATATTCTCTTAACTCCCTTCCCAGAGGACCTACAAGTATAAACTTAAAATAATTTCTATAATTACTTAGTATATTTCCTAATTTTTTAGTATCTATCTCCTCACAGGTGCATCCAAAATCTCCACCTATTACAACAACCCCTTCATTGAAGATACTTTTAAAATCTCTTATTGCATAATCTATAGATCTTACATCAAGCCCCGGATTTATGTTTTCAATAACGATGGGATTGTGGGATCTTATATTCATTCTACTCCTGATTTTGAAAGAGTAAATCCTATCAAGGATATCTTCCATGTCTAAAAAGTTTTTACAGATCTCAATGGCAAAGAGGGAGTTCTCTACGTAGTGAACCCCAAATACATCTCTGTTAAATTCTACAATTTTATCTTTATATCTGTATTTCAGAGGGTACTTGGAGAGTATCTTCGCATCTTTCTTATCTATCTCAACTACATTGCCTTCTATTCTCCTTCCTACCTTACTGAAGTACTCCTCAACAACCTCTCTGTTTATATATACCCTCTCACCTAATTTCATACTGGACATTTTTGCAAAAAGGGCATCCCTTAAACCTCTCCCTATAGGATAGTTTTCCAGGACGTTTATAAGAGCCCCGTATCTACAGGATGTTATACCCAAAGATACCTCAAATATAAAGAGATCGTAGTTATCCAAGATATCATTCTCATACAATTTATCTATACTCTTCAACACTGACACTGGTGTAATAGAGCCTCTATTACTGTTGTTTATAAAAATTTCATATTCTTTACTTAGTATGTGGGAGATAAGTTCCGTTGTAGTAGTTTTTCCCTTAACTCCCGTTATCTCTATAAATTTCCTATGTATGTTACCATACTTTTCCCTTATAATCTTTGAGATGGCATGATGAAAAGATGTAAATCTACAGTTTATAGGGCAGTGTATGGGGGCTATTACCTCTTCATACTTGGAGATATCTGGTTTCTCCCTGTGCGGTATTATTTTTAAATATTTAATTATATCGTTATATTTTTTTAGTATATCTCTATCTTTCTCTAACTTTCCGTAGATGTCCCAGATATGAATGTCTCTATATCCTAAGTTGTAGTACTCCTTTGCAACATCCAGTGCACCGTGGTTTATATCTATAAGAAGTATCATAGTAGAATACTATGGAACTTACAATATATATTATTACTGAATAACTATTTTTTAATAATTTTTAGATTATGTATTTTATCTCATTAACACCAGCCCAACCCCTTCAATAAATTTCATCTTCCAACCCTTTTTCTCTGCAACATTGTAGAAAGCCGTCTTAACAAGATTCTTCGAAAAGTTTAAGAATTTTCTTTGTCCTTAGATATTATTTTCTTTTTAATATCCTCTATAATTAGTATTTCAAAAACGTCATATTTACTTATATTTTCATATATCCCAATTTCCTTATCATTAAATCTTTCTACAGCTTTGAAGTCTTTATTGTTAAGTATAAAACTTAAAGCAAGGACTAAAAGGGACACTTCAAATTGGGAATGGATATGTATATCAAGATCTGACAAAAAATTTCCACAACTACCATCTAGATAACTCTCGTAGTTTTCTATTATCTCATTCCACATATACTCTCTTTTCAAAAGGAAAATAGTCTATTTCCTTTCCAAGTTTCAAAACTTTCTTTGAAGGTTTCAAACAGTTTTTCTACACATTCTATTTTTTTATTAAACATTTAAACCATTATCATTTAATTTTCTATTTCTTCTCTAACTGTTTTAGATATACATTATTAAATATAAAACCATATAAGAATTTTTTCTCATATAATGAAATATAATAAGAAAATGTTGGAAGAGGGTTTCATGTTAATCATGAATATAAAGTTAGAATAGATAACTTATAATAAGGAAGTTAAATCATGAATTGTTGTAGTTAAGATAATTATACTATATAACAAATTAGTACTCAAAAAAATGCTTAAAGTATCAATTTCTGGATATTAAAAAAGGGAGAAGATTTCTTAACAGAACTAGTTTATAAACTAATTAAAATTGTCAATTTTTTCTCGATCTTATAAAATATTTTTAACTATTAAGTTGGAAAGGCTATAAAAAAATAAAAAATTATAATTTAAAAAACTAAAAATGGTGATAGTGTGAAAGTATCTGTAGTAGGAACTGGCTATGTGGGGTTGATTCAAAGTGTAGGGTTGGCTGAATTTGGTTATAAGGTTGTTGGTATAGATATAGACGAAAGAAAGGTAAAACTTCTAAATAGGGGTATATCTCCCCTCTATGAAGAAGGATTGGATGAATTACTAAAGAGACATGTTGGAAAAAATCTAAAATTTACTACATCTTACGAGGAAATAAAAAATTCGGATATTATATTCCTATGTGTCGGAACTCCTCAAGATAAAGATGGAAATGCAGATTTAAGGTTTATCTACTCTGCAGTGGAATCTATAAAGAGACACCTCGATGATAGATACAGGATAATTGTTGTAAAATCTACAGTTCCAGTAGGTACAAATAGAAAAATTAAGGAAATGTTAAAAAATTACAATGTTGATATAGTTTCAAATCCAGAGTTTTTAAGGGAAGGAATTGCCCTTAGGGATTTCTTCAATCCTGATAGGATAGTCTTAGGATTTGAGGACGTGAGTAACTCCCGTCCCGTAGATATTATGAAGGAGGTATATAGGTACTTCTTAGACAAAGGAGTACCCTTTATTATCACAGATTGGGAGAGTGCAGAGTTAATAAAGTACGCTGCCAACGCCTTCCTTGCAACAAAGATATCCTTTATAAACGAGATTGCTAAGTTGACAGATGCAGTTGGTGGAGATATTAAAACTGTTAGTAGGGCGTTGGGGTTAGATGAGAGGATAGGAAATAAATTCCTAAATGCAGGTATTGGGTATGGGGGTAGTTGTTTCCCAAAGGATGTAAAGGCACTTATAAGACAGTTTGAAAGTAGGGATATTGAGTCCAAGTTAATAAAGGCTACAGATGAGGTGAATGAGGAACAAATATACTGGTTTTTAAACAAGATAAAGAGGTATTATGGAGATCTAAATGGGAAAACCTTTGGAATATTGGGATTGGCTTTTAAACCTAACACCGACGATTTACGGGAGAGTAGAGGTATAAAACTGATAGATCTACTACTGAGGGAGGGAAGCATAGTTAAATGTTATGACTACGTAGAGAAAGCTAGGGAAAACACCATAGAGAGGTACAGGTTGAATACCTCAGGGGCTTACTATGGATATAATCTTTATGTTTTGGACGACCTCTATGAAACTGTGAAAGATGTGGATGGGATTATAATAACTACAGAGTATCCTCAACTTAGGGAGGAGGATTGGAGTAAGATAGGTGATTTAGTAAGGGAAAAGGTTGTGTTTGATGGTAGGAATATCTTAGATAAGGAGAGGATAAAGGAGTTAGGGTTTAAGTACTTTGGAGTTGGAAGGAATTAATTACAATCCTCTTAACAAAATTAAAACAATTTATAAAAATAATTATTAAAATAATTAAAATAAATATAAAAAAATTAAAAACATAAAAATAAAATAAAGAAGAACTAAAATCAAATTAAAAAATCTAAGATATTAAAACACTTAAAAAAGAATTGCATAAAAGTAGAAATCATGTCATAATTTTCCTTAGTTTTCCCAAGTACTGAAGAATGAGTAAT
Source organism: Methanofervidicoccus sp. A16 (assembly GCF_003351865.1). Taxonomy (NCBI): domain Archaea; kingdom Methanobacteriati; phylum Methanobacteriota; class Methanococci; order Methanococcales; genus Methanofervidicoccus; species Methanofervidicoccus sp. A16. Next base: position 347,684 of record NZ_CP022242.1, read on the forward strand.
TCTCCCTAAGGATCGTATATGAAAATTACTCTATTTTTATTATTTTATAGTTATCTAGGATATTGTATATTGACTATATTAAATAATTACAACCCTAGTTCCCATCAAGATTGTAATTAGAAGAATAATAAAAATAATGATTATCATAATAAAATAAAAAAATAATAAAAGTTTCTAAGAGGAATAATAAAATTAATAAAATTCTGATAGATGTAAAAAATAAAATAACTCTTTCTTCCCTATATCTAGACACTGGATAAACAGGCAGAATTACTTTTTAATTTTTTTAGTTTTATCCTTATTTCGTATTTTATTATTATTTTTTATAATAAGTAATCCCAATATTTAAAGGATTCTCTCCTGTACTTCCAGTGCTTAGGAGTGTAGGAGGAAGAGAATAATGACCGTAGAGTTTCTATTCTTTAAGTATTTTATTTTTCCCTTTTATCTTAAAACTTAAATTAATTTATTATTTTTTTAGATTATTTTAATTTTATTTTTTTATGTTCTTGATTATATTTTCCCATACATTTAATCTTTTAATCCTTTACATCCATTATCAAAATTGCAATCTCCACAGGCAACACATGTTAATCTGCCCTTTACCCCTACTCCCACAGTATTCAGTCCAGTGATTATTTTTTTATTTTTAAAATTATCTGCAATACATTTCAAACCTGCTCCACATCCAAGAACAAGTATTGAATCAAAAGAGTTATCATCAATATCCTCTGCCAATTTTTTAACTGCACTGTAATTACATAATCCCTCTTCTATAGTATTAGGTAATTTGTTATTTTTTAATATTTTAAACCCATTTTTAATTAATATATCCTTCATCTCCTCAGTTTCTTTGGGGCCACCTGTTTTACTAATCCTTGCACATATTCCACAACCAATAACCATTAGAGTTTCAGTGTTTTTTTCTATCAATTTCCTTTTAATTTCCTCAATGTCTTTTTTAACTGTTATTGTAGGCATATTAGCCCTCATTTATGATATTTATATTCTTTATTCTATTATTTTATTATTATTTATTTACCCTAGTTCCCATCAAAAGAATAGTTTAAAAGATTAATAAAGATAATAATTATAAAAATAATAAAAATAATAAAGAAAAGATTTTAAAATAAAAACTTCTATCATCTCAGATATAAAATTTTAAAAATAATATTGAAGGAGAATGATCCTCTGTATACCTTCCAATATAATGGATATCAGAGTAAGGTTTTCTATCTTAACTAAGTGATTAGAAAGATCCTAGAATGCTTAATAGTTTTTATATTGATTGTTTTCATTGTTCTTTTAATTACTACTGATGGGAACTAAGGTTATTTATTTTTTAAAATTTTTTTATTTTTTATTTAATTATTTATTTTTTAAATCCTCTACACTTACAGGATCTTTTTTTATCTAAATCACATTTTTTACCACAGAGGGGATGAGGAGCATCCTTAGAGAATAGCACTACTACTTCATCCCCTATCTCATAATCCAATAAATTCCTTGTGGTAATGGAGTATAGATCCAAAGGACCGATATCTACAGTAACCTTTAATAAAGAGCCGTTGGGAATTATATCAATAACCTTCCCCCTTAGTATATTATAATCCTTTGGATATTTTTTAACTATCTCCCTTCTGTTTTTAATATTCTCCAATATAACATCCTCAGGATGGATACATAATGATATTTCCCTTACCCTTTCAAATATGGGATATTTTTTAACCTTTATATTGAATTTTGAATTATTGTTATTTATTTCTACTATTGCATCGTCTTTTTCTAATTTTAATATAGTACCCTTTAAGATATTTTTTACTCCAACAAATTTTGCAACAAACTCATTTTTTGGATGGTAAAATATCTCCTCTGGCTTTCCAACCTGTTGTAGGATTCCCTTATTCATTACTGCAACACTATCCCCTAACAACATGGCCTCTGTTAAATCATGGGTTACATATAGGCCTGTAATCCCCAACTTCTTTAAAATCTCCCTTAACTCCTCCCTTAATCTCTCCCTTAAAACAGGATCCAAGGCACTCAATGGTTCATCCATCAATAAAACACTTGGATCTATTACTAGAGCCCTTGCCAAGGCAACCCTCTGTTTCTGCCCTCCACTTATTTGGGATATTTTTTTATCCTTTATATGTTGGATTTCAAGTATCTCCATTATTTCATTTACCCTACTTTTAATTTCAGATTCCTGTAATTTTCTTATTTTCAATCCAAAGGCTATATTCTCATATACGTTTTTATGGGGGAATAGGGCATACTCCTGAAAAACAAACCCTACGTTCCTCTCCTGTGGGGGGTAGTTATCCATTAACTCGTCGTTTATTATTACACTTCCCCTATCCTGCTTTATCAATCCTGCAATGATCTTTAAAAGGGTAGTCTTTCCACAACCACTCGGTCCCAACAGTACCATTATCTCCCTATCCCTTACACTTAAATTTATTCCATTTAAAACCATCTGCCCATTAAATTCCTTTGATATGTTATCCAATACAATCATCATTTTACCCCCCAAAATACTTAGTTCTTTTTTAATTTTCCATAGCCTATTCTTTTAAATAGTGCCAAGATTCCAAAGGATATCAATATTAGAATCAGGGAGAGAATATTTGCAACCTCTCTATTTCCACTCTGGGCACTGTTAAATATGGCTATAGGCAAGGTACTCAAAAGACCGCTAACCATCATAGTGGCTCCAAATTCCCCCATTGCCCTGGCATAGGTAAGTATTACTCCAGATATGATTCCAGGTTTTGATAGGGGCAGGATTATCTCTTTAAATATCTCATACTCCCCTGCTCCAAGGGTCTTTGAGGCGTCAATTAGTGAGGGAGGTATATCCTCAAAGGAGGTTTTAACACTTCTTACCATAAAGGGAAGTGCCACAAAGGTTTGGGCAAGGATGATTGCAAAGGTACTGAACATTATGGTTATCCCTAAGAGGTGTAATGGATATCCAATTATCCCATACCTTCCAAAGGTTATTAGAAGTAAGTATCCTGCAACGGTGGGGGGTATTACCAAGGGAAGGTTGATCATAATATCCAATACCTCTTTAAATGGAAACTCCTTATAGGTTAATAGATAGGCCAAGGGAATCCCGATAAAAAATGAGATTATGGTTGATATAAGGGATGTAATTACACTTAAAATCAAAGGGCCCAGTATATCCCGGTAATCGATAGAGACATTTAGATTTAACCCTATATTGTATAGTAATGCCAAGAGGGGCATAACTATCAGTAGTGTAAATGCTCCAATACTTAGCCCCATTAAACCCTTCATTAGTAATGTACCTATGTTATTCATAATCCACCCAATTATTATAATTACTTAGAGATAACTACCACCAATTCACTCTTTGCAAATATTTTGTAATCCTCAACAAATCCATCCCTTTTAAGAATCTCCATATACCTTACACTTGGAGTAGCAAAGACATCTGCTCCATTTTCACCCCCCACTGCTCCCCCCTTTATTCTCTGGGTTAATGTACCAGAACTTGCAAATAGGAAATTTACCCTACATCCAGTTTTCCTTTCAAATTCTTTTCCCATCTCTTTGAGCATATTTGCCATTCCTGCACCTCCATAAACAACTATACTTCCATCGAGATGTTTTGGAGTGTAGGGCTTTGGATCCCTAACAGTGCCAATGTATCCGTATTTTTTTAATATCTCCTGTCCCTCCTTTGAAATAATAAATTTTATAAATTCCTCTCCTTCTTTTTTATTATCACTATCCCTCAGTACTGCAATGGAGTATTCAGGAAAAACGTTTATTTCCTTTGGGATTTCAATGATCTTTACTTTATCTCCCTCCATAATTGCATCAGGTTTATAGATAAATCCTGCATCCACTTCCCTTGTAATCACCTTATCTAAGACTGCCCTAACAGTAACATCCTTTGATACTATGTTATTCTCTATCTTTTCTGCAAGTTCTGGATTGGATTCTCTTAAATTATCTATAACTTCCATGGCATATCTTCCAGCGGGAACATGCTCTGGATTCCCTATGGCTATGGTTACCCCTTCCCTGCCTAAATCCTCAAACTTTGTTATTATTATGTTTCTACTGGTGGTACATCCAGAGAGTACTGTAGTAATAAGCAACATGGAAATGGATATTATCAATATTCTTTTCATACTGTCCCTCTACCTATTAGGAATGTAATATCCTGTATTGGTTAAATAATAAGGAAGTTAATTTCCGGTATGGTGTTATAAAAATATAATTAATAACATAATAATAATTTTAATAATAAATTTTATAAAATTAATAATAATTTTTAAAAATACTTAAACCCTCATAATCCTCTGACGATTCTATTAAAAGGTTTATAATATCCTCAGCAATTCTCAATGCCCCATTGTATCCTAACATTGGTTTTCTATGGTAGCCATGCCTATCAACAACAGGGAATCCAACCCTTAATAAAGGTATTCTCTCTTCATTTGCTATATACCTCCCCCTATAATCTCCAATGATAATATCAACAGGTCTCTTCTTTATGTAATTATGAAGTTGATATAGGTCGCCACCTTCAAATATAGTTATTTTTCCATTGTTTTCCATCGATATCTTTTTTATTTCAGAGATGAAGTGTGGGGTTTCAGTGTTGGATAAAACTGCAACAACCTCCATCCCCATTTCAAAGGCAAAATTTGTTAATCCAATAACCTTATCAGGATCTCCGAATATAGCCACCCTCTTATTCCTTAATACATCATTTCCATCCACTATGGCATCTATTGCATAGCCCCTATCCTCCCATAGGGACTCTGGAATTTCCTGGCCCGATATATTAGATAGTGTTTTTATAAAGTTATTGGTGTTTTCAATTCCTATTGGGAACTTTAAATTGTAGGATGGCACTCCAAGAGTTTCAAGATACTTTGCTCCATCAATACCCTCCATTCCAAAGGATAAGGTAGATTTTGAATTGGGAGATTCCTCTATATCTCTAACTGTTGCCTCACACTTTGGAAATCTCTCCTTAGGAAGTCTCAATGGCCTATCCAAAGTGGTTATATCTGTAAGTAATCTATAACCTATATTCATTTTTCTTAGTATGTTCTTTATCTCTTTAACATCCCCTGGATTGACAAATCCAGGTATTATGTTTATTTTATCTGACTTTAAGGAATTCCCTTCTAATTTTTTATTCTTCTCTTTATTCTTTTCAGTGATGGTTTTTATTATCTCTTTTAAGGTATTGTTGTATCCATCAATATGGGTACCCCTGTAGGAGAGAGTACTAACACCTACTAAGTAGGTTCCATTGTTATCTTTATGAATATTCTCAGAAATTCTTTTTAACTCCCTTTGAATATCCTCTCCAATTATTTCACTTAATCCTGTGGTCATTGTTACAATTAAATCAGGATCTCTATTCTCCAGTATATTTTTAATACTGGACTCTATAATATCACTTGCTCCATATATTGCGGAGATCTCATAAAAACCTGTAGTGGCAATTTCAACAGGTTCCTTAAAATGCTTTGCCAAGGTATTCTTTACATAATTGGCACATCCCTGGGAGCCATGAACAAGGGGAAATGCCCTGTATATTCCAAGTACTGCCATGACCCCTCCCATTAACTGATTCATCTTTGGAGGGTTTATAGTTAATGACCTTTCCTCCCTATTAATGACCTCTATTGGAATATTCCCACCTTAATTAATTTATAAGTTTCCAGATCTTTGAATTAATTGCTCCATGAACTTCATCTGCAAAATTTATAAAGCCATCAAACCCAACATAACTCTTTTTGCCTCCCCTCCCATATACAAAGGGCACCCCAAGTTTATGTACTAAATACCTTATGTGATTATCTGATATGACCACATCTGCATCACTTTCAACTATGGCCCTTTCCAGTTCGTAACTGTTGGGATTGTCCAGTACAACAGTTCCCTTTGGGATCTTTTTAAGTATTTCCTTGTAATTTTTCTCATTCCCAAAGTATGTGGCTACCCCTGCTATATCCATATTGAGATCATTTTTAAGGGGATCGATATAGTTAAGTACCCTCTGAGCACCATGGGATATAAATACCCTTTTGCCCTTGAGGTTTTCCCTATAGAATTCCAATTTTTCCTTTATTCTCTCCAAGTTTTCTATTATGAAGTTTTCAACTTTATCCTTATCTATGTTAAGGGCCTTACCTATGTTTCTCAGGGTCATCGAGCAATTTTCAATACCAAAGAAATTCCCCTTAATATAGGGAATTCCATATTCCTTGTACATCATTTTGGCCAAATACATTGAACTTTTAGTACAATGTACAATGTTGATCTTTGCCCTATCCATTACCCTTATTTTGTCAATAGTTGCATTATCTGTAAATGAGCATAAAACTCTAATACCTATCTTGGATAGCATATCCTCTATAATCTTAGCCTCCTTTACACTGGAAAATCCTCCTATAACATTTACATCATAGGGAGTACTGTGGAATTCCTCCTTTTTACTACCTATTATTTTAAAAAGTTGTCTATTTGCTATCTTGTGTCCCTCATTTTGAGTAGCCCCTTTAAAACCTGCACAGTCAAAGTATATAACAGGTATTCCAATTTCCTCACTGGCTTTCTTTGTTATTCCCTGTAAATCATTACCTATTAGCCCTGGAATACAGGTTTCATATACAAAAATTGCATCGGGATTGAACTCCTCTGAGGCCTTTAATATGGCTTTGTATAATTTCTCTTCACTATCGAATATAATATCCCTTTCTTGAATATCCGTTGTAAATCCGTATCCATAGGATTGGGATCGGTAATCCCAGGAGTAATAGGCACAACCTATGGGAGAATGTACTAAATGTATAACATTTTTTATCTGGTTACATATTACCACCCTACATCCATGAAAGGTACATAGTCTCTCAGTGGAATTTCCAGGTTGGGTGTATTTGCAGTAGGATGAAGTATCAATCTCATGTTGTTCCCTGGCCTTTGAAGTATCCCTATTTTCAACGAGTATATTTTTATTGCAATTTTCTTCTGTGTTATATAGCATATTAATCCCATAAAAATTTTTTAAATTATAATAATTAAAAGTTAATTTTTCTTATAATGTAGAATCCTGTATAATAGAATAGATAAATTATTATAATATTATTATAATAATAATTTTAAGCCCTAATTTTTATTAAACCCAATTAATACCCTTAGATTTACAGATATTCCTTATTTCCTCCACAATTTCCTCTGCAACTCCATATTTTTTAATATCCTCTAAACTATTTACAAACTCTGGTCTTCCATAACCCCCAGTGCCGTACTTCTCAATAAGATATTTTGCCACGATTATGGGAATTCCTTCCAGGTTAGTTACCTGTACCAATACATCCCCTTCAACGGGCCTCTCTTCTTTCCCTATCTGAAATGTGACATATGTAAATTCATCACCGTCATTTACACATTTTCCTTTTTTATCATAGAACTTCACTAATCTAATTTTCATATCTGACATGATATCATCCTTTACTTATTGTTGTTTTCGATCCCATGGAACCTTTGTATCCAGTATTGTATTTACTATCTCATCGAAGAACCTTAGTGATCCCATGTATCCCACTATAGGCCATCTGAAGTATCCAACTCTATCGTATATTGGGAAGCCCATTCTAACGAGTCCAATACCCATATCTCTGGCTATAGGCACTCCCCCCCTTGGATGTCCTATGAGTAGATCCACTTCCTTTTCCTTCACTGATTTCTCAAAGTCCCAAAGGTCTGAGAACTGTACCTCAATACCTACATTGTACTCCTTGGCTATGGCCTCCATCTCCTTCTTGTAGGTCCTTGAAGGTGTCTGGGTATTCACTACAACAGGTTTCATTCCAATCTCACAGCAGAACCTTGCCACTGCAACTACGAAGTCTGGATCGCCAAATATACCTACTTTTTTGTCCATCGTGTAATGTATGGTATCGGCAATTGCATCTATGAGTTTGCCCCTTTCATCCAAAAGTTTATCTGGAATACTTCTTCCTGTAACCTTTGCAACATTTATTATAAAGTCATCGGTATTTTTTAGGCCAATGGGCAATCCATAGTATGCATCCACTTTGTACCTTCTTCTAAGTAACTCGGCTCCCCCCCCTCCTGCATCTCTACATAGGGCAAAGGTGGCCTTTGCATTTGGGGCATCTACAAACTCCTCTAGTTCAGTCCCACACCTTGGATAGTGAGGTATTTCACCGATGGGTTCCCTAAGGGGCTGATAAAGGGTTTCACTTATATCAAATAGTACTGAGTAATCCTCTTTATCCTTTAACCCAAAGATTTCAAGTATTCTTTTTATCTCAAGTATATCTCCAGGGTTAACACCAAATCCTGGAATAATGTTTATCTTCTCAGGTTCCTTTTCATTGTCCTTTTTTCCAAGAGTGCTAATAAAGGCCTTTGCAGCATTGTCATATCCAGTAACATGGCTCCCCTGATAGGATGGACAGTGAATTGGAATTATTGGCAGTTTTGCCTTTTCCTCACCTAACTCCCTGGCGATCTTCTTTTTAGCAGCCCTTATAAATGCCTCTATGTCATCTCCAATGGTTTCAGAGGAGCATGTTGTAATTACAGATATTGCATCGGGATCATACCTTGCCACCAAGTTAGTTAAACCATCAACAAGGTTGTTCATACCACCGTATACTGCAGCATGTTCGTGAAAGGATGCGGTGGCTATGGATACAGGTTCCCTAAAGTGTCTATTAAAGGCATATCTAGCATAGGTGGTACATCCCTGGGAACCTTGAACAAAGGGAATTGTACCCTTTACCCCAAGTGATGCCCACATTGCACCTATTGGCTGACATATCTTATTGGGATTAATTGTACCCTTTCTCTGTTTTTGAATATAGCAAATTTCTCCTGCTATAACTTCACTCATTTAAATCCCCCTTATAGTTTTTGAATTTATCCTCGCCCTCCTTTAATACATCCCATATTGGATGGCATACAGCTTTGTAAATGTCCCTTGCAAAATTTACAAATCCTCTATAACCTGCATAGGGACCCTCCTCATAGGAGTGTGAATTAATTGTTGGAATACCATACTTCCTGAATAGATATCTCTCCTTCAATCCTACGAGCATAAAATCTGGATTGTAGGTTTTTACTGCCTCCTCAAGTTCAGGTTCATTTGGAGCATCTATAACGAGTATGTCCTTTATACCGATCTCTCTGAAGTTTTTATTTAACTTCTCATAATCATCTATATGGGAAAAGGTACAGCATGCTACAACATATTCAATTCCAAGATCCTTCATAGCCTTTACCCAGTGCCAGGTTCTTGGTCCCCCTACGTATACCATACAGGTTTTTCCCTCTAATTTTGATCTATAATACTCAAGTTTAGGTTTTATAATTTCCATTTCTTCCTTTATAACTTGATCAACTCTTTCCTTTGGTAAATCCAGGGCTTCAGCAATCTCATAGAGTGATTTAGATGTCTCTGACAATCCAAAGAATGTAACCCTTACATATGGTATATCGAATCCATCCTTTATCATGTGGGCAATATACTCGGCTGATCTTTGACAATGCACTATATTCAACTTAACATCCAATAACTTAAATAGATCATCCAAGGAGGCATTTCCTGTAAATGTTGCTACATGCCTACATCCAATCTTTTCAAGTAAGGGCTTTATTACACTAACATCCCAATCCATGTTGTATTCTCCAATTAATGCCACATCATAGGGAGTTTTTTCCTCTTCAGACATACGTTTTTCAGGGTATTCATTTATTTTTGACTTTAACCATCTATAGAATGTTACATTGAAAACGTGGTGGCCTTTAGATTGGGAAACGCCACAGAAACCAGGGCTATTAATGGCAAGGGCCGGTTTTTTTGTATTTTTTTCAACATTCCTTGCTACAGCTTCTACATTGTCTCCAATTAACGCCGTAGGACATGTTGTATATATAATGGTACCTTTTGCTTCTGGGAACTCCTCCATTGCCTCAAGACATGCTTTTTCTAAGGTTCTCTCACCACCATATACTATGTCTGATTCCTGCATATCACTACAGAAGCAATATCTTCTATGGAGTTCATTATCTGATAGATTCCTCCTTGTTCCCCAGGTATAGTAGGCACAGCCTATGGGCCCATGGACCATATGGATTACGTCCTTTATAGGTCCCCCTACCACTCCCCTTGATCCAGCAAATGCACAGCCCCTTTCAGTCATATCTCCTGGAACTGTGTTAGTATTACATGCTGGAAGAAGATTTTCTTCAGGATCATAAACATAGGTATGCTTCATCCTTTCTGGAATAAATCTATCACAATCTAGTAGGATATACGGCATATTATCACCTATTTTAAATTATTATATTTTCCATTAATTTCCTATGGCATCCTTTCCCCTTTCTCCAGTTCTTATCCTGAGGGCCTCCTCTACAGGTAAAACAAATATTTTACCATCTCCAAAATTCCCAGTCCTATTTACCTTTGAAATTACTCCCACAACCAGTGGAACATCTTCATCCTCTACAACTATGGAAAGCAGTCTCTTTGGGATGTATTTAATAAACCTCCCCTCTTTTTCTCCTTCCTCTATTATTTTTTGAATATCTACAACTTCAGGCATATTTACTGAAAAGTATCCCTTCTGTTTTCCCCTTCCAAAACATTCCATTATTGTTACTGCTGGAAAGCCCACAGCATCAAGAGCCTTTGCAGTTTTTGAAACTTTGTTCGGGTTTATTATCGCTATAACCTCTTTCATATCCTCACCAACGTTAAATCCCTTTTTCTCCTGTTCTAATGGTGTAGGCCTCTAGGATGGGCTGGATGAATATTTTACCATCTCCAAAATTCCCTGTTTTAGCAGAGGTTTTTATCAATTCCACAACCTCATTCACTTCATCATCATTTACAGCAATTAACAACATAGTTTTTGGTAACTCCTCATAGAATACCTCTCCAACCTTTAAACCTCCCTGCTTTCCTCTACCTACAACGTTTATTTTTGTAAAAGCAGGATATCCTGCACCTTCCAATGCATCTACAACATCATCTACTTTATCTGGTCTAATAATCGCTTTTATCATCTTCATATTGTCACCATTTTTAAAATTTATATTCTATTGCAAAAATAGAGGATTTATTATTTTTATTTGATTTATTCTCATAATAATTATAATAATTATAAGTCAATTAATCCATACTTTACAACTAAATTCTCCAACTCATCCATGGTCATCGGAGTTGGTATCACAAGTTCATCATTTTTATCAATATTTTTTGCCAAGGTTCTGTACTCCTTTGCCTGATTACATTCTGGATCAAACTCAACAACTGTCATTTTATTGAATTCTGCTTTTTGGACAATATTGTCCCTTGGTATATAGTGGATTAATTTGGTTCCAAGTTTATCACAGAAATCATCCATTAACTCCCTTTCACCATCAACATTTCTTGCATTACAAATTATGCCCCCAAGTCTAACTCCAGACTGCTCAGCATACTTTAAGATACCCTTTGCAATGTTGTTTGCCGCATACAGTGCCATCATCTCCCCTGAGGTAACAATATATATTTCCTTTGCAAGTCCATCTCTAAGGGGCATGGCAAAACCACCACATACAACATCCCCAAGGACATCAAAGAACAGGTTATCTAAGTCGTCAGGGTATCCCCCCAAGTCCCTCATCAACTGAACTGCTGTAATAACCCCTCTTCCTGCACAACCTACACCAGGTTCTGGACCACCACTTTCAACACATAGTATGCCCTTATATCCTACTTTTCTTACTTTTTCAAGGGTAACTCCCTCTTCTCCCTCCTCCCTAAGTACATCCATGACAGTCTCCTGTGGCTTCCCATGAAGTATCATTCTTGTAGAATCTGCCTTTGGATCGCACCCGTGTATCATAACCTTTTTATTGAAATAGTGGGCAAGTGCTGCTGCAGTATTCTGGGTTGTAGTTGATTTTCCTATACCTCCCTTTCCATAGATTGCTACCTTTTTAGCATCTGGAGCAATTTCCTCAAAATTCATTCTATCACCTCAGGTTTTATATTGGGAAATATAATTCCTATATGTTATGGATAATACGGAAATATATTTCCTGTTAAATAGTAGTGCAGTATCTACTATATAAACTTTTCTATTTTATTAGTTTAAATAAATAAAATAATGAATATATAAAGTTATAAATATATGATTTTATAAATACATAAAGTTATAAAAATCCTAATTCCCATCAAAAAAATTCTAATAAGAATAACAATAATTATAATAAAAGTAATATAAAAAGAAGAGATTAATAAGAGATAAATAACCTCTCCTGGGATACTATGTAAGTGGAGTAGATCCTTCCTAACAGTCTGCTATTGTTAATTTTATTATTTTTTTTATTATTTAAATCATTACTTTAATGGGCATTAAGGTTTATTTTATTATTCCTCTTAAGATTTTTATTATTCTTATTATAATAATTATTATTCTTCTAATCACAATCTTGATGGGAACTAGGGTTATAAAAATAATTAATAATTTAATATATAATTTGCAATAATCATTAATATTTAAAAAGTTGAGAAAATGAGATACAATAACATCTTAATCACTGGAAGTGCAGGGTTTATAGGGTTTCACCTATGTAGGGAGATACTGGAAAGTTATAACGACGTGGAGATCTTAGGTATTGACAACATGAACAACTACTACAATCCTTTTTTAAAAGATATGAGGAACAATATTTTAAAAGAGTATAAGGGTTATACCTTCCTAAGGTTGGATTTTTCAGATTATCCTAAGTTAGTTGAGAGTTTAAAAGATAAGGATATCGATCTAATAGTCCATTTAGGGGCTCAGGCCGGGGTAAGGTATTCATTGAAGGATCCCTGGGCCTATGAAAGATCCAATGTGTTAGGTACTATGAACATCTTTGAATTTGCCAGGAGATTCGATATAGATAAAGTAGTTTATGCCTCCTCCTCTTCAGTTTATGGTGGTAATAAAAAAATTCCCTTCAGTGAGGATGACAGAACAGATAGCCCTATATCCCTCTACGCTGCAACGAAGAGATCCAACGAACTTATGGCATATACCTACCATCACCTCTACGGTATAGAAATGGTGGGGTTGAGATTCTTCACAGTTTATGGGGAGTGGGGAAGGCCAGATATGGCGTACTTTAAATTTGCAAAGAGGATACTTTTGGGAGAGCCTATAGATGTTTATAATTATGGGAATATGGAGAGGGATTTTACTTACATATCTGATGTTGTAGATGGGATGATCTCTTCCATTGAGAGGAGTTTCAGTTATGAGATATTCAACCTTGGGAATTCAAAACCTGTAAAGTTGATGTACTTCATAGAGTTGTTGGAGAGGTATCTCGGTAGAACCGCTAAGAAGAACTTCTTACCTATGCAGGAGGGAGAGGTTCCAGTAACTTATGCCGATATAAGTAAAAGTAGGGAGTTGTTGGGGTATGATCCAAAGGTGTCTATTGAGGAGGGGCTTAGGAGGTTCTGTAGTTGGTTTTTGGATAATAGGGAGTGGGTTTTGAGGTTGTAATATTTTGATGGAATAAAATAATTAAGTAGAATTATCGTTATAATAAAAGTATTATACATAATCATTGAGAGCATCATAACATAAAATTTGTTATAAAAATAACCTTAGTTCCCATCAAGATTGTGATTAGAAGAATAATAAAAATAATGATTATTATAATAAGAATAATAAAAATCTTAAGAACAATAATAAAATAATTCTGAAAGTATAGAGATAAAAAAGAATAACCTTAATTTCCATCAAAGTAATGATTCAAATAATAAAAAGGATAATAAAATTAATAATAGCAACCTGTTAGGAAGGATCTACTCCACTTCCATAGCATCTTAGAGCATCCTAGGAGAGATTGTTTATCTCTTATTTGATTTTAATATCTTCTTTTTATAAGTTTATTTTTTATAATTATTGTTATTCTTATTAGGATTTTTTTTGATGGGAATTAGGGTTATAAAATAATAACTTAGGAGGTAATAAGAATGGAATTTTAAAATTTTGGAAATGCTTAGGAAAAAGATAAATTTTACTGATTTTTACTTTTTTATTATTCTTATTATTTTTATTTTAATTATTTAAATTAATTTAAAATGTTTATTGCTTAATTACAATATTAATGGGTAATAGAATTATCACTATTTTTTTATTGGAATTCTTGATATAAATTAAAACTTAGGAGATATTATAACATACAAAAGATAAGGAGATAAAAACATGTGTGGTATCAACGGCATTGTAAGATTAAGAGATAAAGTAAGTAAAGAAGAGATTGAAAAAATGAATAGAGCGATAGAGCATAGAGGTCCTGATGATAGGGGGGCATATATAGATAATAAGGGTTCCATAGGTTTAGGACATGTTAGGCTATCTATCTTGGATCTAAGTGAGAGGGGACATCAACCTATGGGCTACGATGTTGAGAGTGGTAGAATTATCTACAGGGATGAGGAACTTGATAATACTGATTTAATAATTGTTTATAATGGAGAGATATACAACTACTTAGAGTTAAGGGAGAAGTACAACTTAAAAACTGAGACTGGGGCAGATACTGAGGTTATTTTGAAACTCTACAACATGTTAGGTACAGAGTGTGTTAAGGAATTCAATGGGATGTGGGCATTTGCAATCTACGATAGAGGTAAAAATATTGTTTTTTTCTCCAGGGATAGGCTGGGGGTTAAACCTCTCTACTACTACTGGGATGGGGAGGAGTTTATATTCTCCTCTGAGTTGAAGGGCATACTTGCTGTGAAGGAGATAAATAAAAGGGAAAATATAAATAAAGAATCTGTTCAACTCTACTTTGCCCTGGGATTTATACCCTCTCCCTATTCCATATATAAAAACATCTATAAGTTAGAACCGAGGCAGAATCTAATTTTACATCTGGATAATTTTAAGATCGAGAAGTATTATTATTGGGAATTACCTGAGTACAACCCTATCTACGATAAAAAGAAGTTGATCGAAGAGGGGAGGTGGTTATTGAAGGATGCTGTGAGGATAAGGATGAGAAGTGATGTGCCAGTTGGTGCCTTCTTAAGTGGAGGTTTAGATAGTTCTACTGTTGTTGCAGT
This sequence comes from Methanofervidicoccus sp. A16, assembly GCF_003351865.1. Taxonomy (NCBI): domain Archaea; kingdom Methanobacteriati; phylum Methanobacteriota; class Methanococci; order Methanococcales; genus Methanofervidicoccus; species Methanofervidicoccus sp. A16. The sequence goes on from NZ_CP022242.1 coordinate 362,832, forward strand.
TATGAGGGAGTTTACAGATCTAAGTAAGTTACATACCTTTTCCATAGGTTTTGAGGGGGAGTGTGATGAAACTCCCTATATAGAGGAAGTTGTGAAAACTTTTAAAACTAACCATCATCATTACTACTTTAAAGAGGAGGATTTTTTAGAGTTGATCGATAAATATTCTTGGGTTTACGATGAGCCCTTTGGGGATTACAGTGGTTTCCCTACGTATAAAGTTAGCGAGTTGGCTAAGGAGTACGTTACTGTTGTTTTAAGTGGAGATGGAGGAGATGAGGTTTTTGGAGGTTATTTAATCCATTTAAGTGGATATAGGATAGATTTTATAAAGAAATTACCACAGATATTGAGGATTATAGGATCAAAAATACCTGCAAAAAGGAATTTAAACAGTTATGCCAATCTATATTTACTAAAAGAGGCCTTTAAACTATCTTTAGAGGATCCAGAGAATTTTTATTCAAAATTTTTGGAAAATGTTGCTATAAGGCCTGAAATCTATAAGAAATGGACATCCGAAAAGTTAAAATATTGTTTAAAAAAAGGCAATAATAAATTGGGAGAGGCATTGAGAATCTTTGATTTACTCTATAATTCTTTGGCAGATAACTTTTTGGTTAAAGTTGATAGGGCGTCTATGGCACATGCCTTGGAGGTAAGAAGTCCCTTTTTAGATTATAGATTTGCAGAGTTCAGTCAGAGAATACCTACAGAGTGGAAGGTTGATCTATTTAGAACTAAGAAGTTGATGAGGGAGATAATTAAAGACATTTTACCTAAGAAAATTGTTAAGAGGGGGAAGCAGGGATTTACTCCGCCTCTTGAAGATTGGATATTGAAGGAAAGGTATTTGAATGAGATATTTGAAAAGATTGAGATTTTGAAGGAGATCGATGAGTATCTCTATGAGTTTTATAAAGAAAAAGTTTTTAAGTATAAGAATGAGAGATTTTATAGGATTTATTTAATTAGGTTGTTCCTGTTTATAAAATGGTGGGAGAGATGGATAGGGGATTAAAGTGATATTCATGAGAAATCCTAAAATTTCAGTAGTTATGGCAACATACAGGGAATCTGAAAAATATTTGAGAAAGTCAATAGAGTCAATTTTAAATCAAACATTTCAAGATTTTGAATTTATTATAATTTTAGATGATCCAAACAATGAAAAGAATGAAAAATTAATAGAAGAGTACGCTAAAAAAGATAAAAGAATAGTTTTTTTAAAGAATGAGAGAAATTTAGGTAGGGGTGCCAGTAGAAATAGGGCTATTGATATTGCTAAGGGAAAATATGTTGCTATTATGGATGCAGACGACATCGCACTACCTGAAAGATTGGAAAAACAATTTAACTATTTAGAGGAAAATGAAGATGTAGATCTTCTATTTACCTGGGCTTATTGGATCGATGAAAGGGATAATATTATAGGGAGGTTTAAACCTGAGAGATATAAAATAAAAAATATAAAAAAATATTTTTTTAGGGAGCATTTACTTGTACATCCTAGTATGATGATAAAAACAGAGATATTAAAAGAATTAAAATATAATGAAAATTTACTTAGATCCCAGGATTATGATCTCTGGATCAGATGTATTTTAAATAACTACAACTTTGATGTAGTTGAAGAGTTTTTGTTGAAATACAGAGTAATAAGGGAAAATATTGAAAAAAGAATAAAGAAACAGATAAATTACTCCAAGTATTCTACTCTAATCCTTCGGAAGTATAAAAAATATTTTTATAGAGATATTTATTTTTGGAAGGTTTTCTTTTTTCACATATCTATGTACATTTTTTTGATAATTGTACCGAAAGGTTTAATTAAAGAGTTGGTAAGAATAAAGGATAAAAAACAATAAAATGGTAGGGATATATGAAAGAGATAGATATTTCAGAGTATCATCAAAAACTAAGATCTATTAAATATACAGAAGACATAGGTATAAGAGGAATAATTGACAAAAGTACTTATGCACTTTATGATTATAATTATAAGAAGATATTTTTGGATAATTTTGATAGTAGAGATATAAATATATTAGAAATTGGTCCTGGGAATGGACATTTTGCAGATTGGTTAATAGCAAATGGTTATAAAAATATAACTTTAGTGGATATAGAACATGATAATTGTAGATATCTGAGAGAAAAATACAAAAATGTAGAAAGTATAAACGTTATAAATAACGATGCGATTAGTTATTTAAAAAATTGTGAAATGGAATTTGATGTTATTATTACTAGACATTTAAATAGAACATCTACTATATAATGAGATTTTCAAATTTTTTGGATATTCTTATAATATATTATCAAAAGAAGGAGTATTAATAAATGCAACACCTAATGCTCAAAATTTAGTTTATGGTTGTTATATGAGATACAATAGTTTTTCCCACCACATACTCTTTACTCCAAATTCCTATTACGAATTTTCAAAACAGTGGTTTGATACATACTTTATTGATGAGAAAATGCTTTCACCATTTAAATTACTAAGTTATTATTTCTCTAAAGATGTCGATAAAAAAATTAATTATTTAAGGAATTTATTAAATTTAAATAGTGAAAATAATAGTAGTAGCAATATAAATAAAAATAATAAATCATTATTTGAAAAATTCAAAATGTTATATGAATATACCAAGAGATACATCGCCTGGAAAAAATCTATAAAATTTTCAAAAAAATTCTTACCAGATGAAAACGTGTTTTCTATAGTCTTTATCGCAATTTCGAAACCTAAAAAATAATTTTTTGTGTGAGATTTATGAAAACATGTGCAGTAATTGTTACCTATGGAAATAGATTTCATTTATTAAAGAAAGTTATTGAAGGATGTCTTGAGGAAAAGGTAGATAAAATAATAGTTGTCGATAATAACTCTCTCCCTGAAAGTAGAGAAAATATTAAGAAATTAGAAAAAGAAATTCCTAACTTGGAAGTTATATATTTAGATGAAAATAAAGGATCGGGGGGAGGATATAAAATTGGATTACAAAAGGCGTATAATGATGAAGAGTGTGAATTTATCTGGCTGTTAGATGATGACAACAAACCTGAAAAGGGTTCTTTAAAAATTCTAAAGGATTTTTGGAAAAAATTAAATGTAAAAGAAAAAGAAAAAAATGTTGCATTACTATCCAATAGACCATCACGTCCATTTTATAAAGAAACTGCCATTAAAAATGATGAGAGGATTATATTGGGGAGGATAAATAGTTTTATAGGATTTCATGTATTAGATCTCCCTTATATTGTTGTTAGATTTTTAAAAAGAGTATTACTTAAGGAAAATATTGATAAATATATAAGTGATAAAAATTGGGGTATTGTCCCTGTAGCACCATACGGAGGTTTGTTTTTTCATAAAAAATTGATAGATGTTATTGGATATCCTATGGAGGAATTTTTCTTGTATCAGGATGATTTTGAATATACCTACAGAATTACAGAGAAAGGTGGAAAGATCTATTTAATATTAAATAGCATAGTTGAAGATTTAGAAAAGAGTTGGGCTGGTGGAACGACTATATTTCATGATTATAACAAGGGTCCAAAAATGAGGGTGTATTATACAGTAAGAAACAGGGTTTATTTTGATTTAAAATATAGGGTTACAAATAAACCTCTATATATTTTGAATATGATTTTATTTAAAACTCTGTTGTTTATTTTTAATGGTTTTAAAAGTAATAAAGTATTCAATATGGCAGTTGAGGATGGAATGAAAGGAAAGTTAGAAAAAGTAGATCTTGAGAAATTGGGCTAATTAAAACCAATGTGGTATTATGAAAATCCAATTTTTAATAAACTCCTTAATTTCTGGAGGGGCGGAGAGGGTAGCAGTAAATCTGTTGAACGAATTATCTAAAAGAGGATATACTATATTATTATATACTTTAGAAAAAGATAAACACTACGACACTGATAAAAATATTTTATATAAATCATTATCTAATTTTACTGGAGAAACATATAGTATTATAAGGATTATTTATCTACCAGTTGTAATTATTAAATATTTTACAGAAACGTTAAAGAACAAACCGAACATCCTTATCTCTTTTCTTGAACTGTCTAATTTTATAAATATTTTTGTAGGGAAAGTGTTATTAAATAAGAAAGTGATAGTATCAATACATACAAATCCTTTAATAATGTACCCTAAGAATACAATTTATGGAAAAATTCATAATTTTCTAATAAAACTCCTCTATCCAAAAGCAGATAGAATCATAGTAGTATCCAAAAAAATAAAAAATATTTTATCAAATTATTATTACATCCCAGAAGAAAAAATAGAGGTTATCTACAATCCTCATCATATCCAAAACTACCTAAAACTCTCAGAGGAACCGATAGAAGAAAAATACAGTGAAATTTTTAAAAACTCCTTCGTATTTATCAACATAGGGAGACTAACAGAGGCTAAAGGACAGTGGTTCCTAATCAGGGCATTTAAAAAAGTTGTTGAAAAACATCCAAATGCTAAATTAATAATCCTCGGAGAAGGAGAGTTAAGAGAAAAATTAGAAGATCTGATAAGAAAACTCGAATTGGAGAATAACGTCTTTCTCTTAGGAGTCCATAAGAACCCATTTAAGTTTTTAAGGAATTCCCAGTGTTTTGTTTTTCCATCGTTATGGGAGGGCTTACCTAACACCCTAATTGAAGCCCTAACCCTCAACCTTCCCATCATCTCCACAGACTGTGAAACTGGACCCAGGGAGATCCTCGCTCCAGAGTTAGATATAGAGGAGAAGATTAACTACCCCTACTTTGGAAAATATGAGATACTTATAAAACCCTTCCCTAGGAAGTATATCTTTAAAGATTTAGAGGAGAAACCTCTAATAGAGCAGGAGAGACAGTTGGCTGATTTGATGATCAGGATAATTGAGGATAAGGAGTTAAGAGAAAGGTACTCTAATGGTTTGGAGAGGGCGAGGGATTTTGATGTTGAGGAGGTTATTGGGAGATGGGAGGAAGTGATAAGATGAATGTAGAGGTAGATATAGTCTCAATTAAATATAAGAACGAAAGAATAGATCTAACTGATAACCCTTATCCATCATTAAAAAACCTTGAAAAATACTTAGATCTTATTATAGAACTATGTAAAGGAGTATATAAAAACAATAACTTAATAGGAAGAAAAGAATTTGAAAATCTACTTTATTACTCTTTTTTATACTATCTAGTAAACTGGGATAACATCTATCACTCCAATCAAGTTCCCTACATCAATTGGTACAACTTTAAAAATAGTATAGATAATATTTTAAAAAATAGGGAAAGTATAGAGGTATTTTTAGACTATAAATACCTCAACATTGAAATATTCGAAGAGTACTTAAAGGAAATTTACAGTATAAAAATAAAGAGAAAAAACAAAAATATTTTAATAGATTACTTTATTAAACATTATCATGGTAGTCTTATCTATCTTATGTTTTTAATTAGAAAAATGTTAATGAATAAAAATATTAACGAAAATTTTTCTGTTTTATTCAGTACAGATTACAACAGATATTTCCTAAATAAAAGGTTCTTCGGCACTCATCTCTTTAACTACGAGCCTTTTAAAAAGTTAGTTAGAGATCTTGGTATAGAGGATTTTAATTACAAAATATTATACACCAAGTACAATCCCTTTAATCTTAAAGACTATCTGTTAAACTTCTATAAGAAAGAAAAAGAAGAATTGTTTATCGAGGAAATCTTAGATTTAAAAATAGGATTAAATTTAATACTTAATATAAATAAGATATATAGGAAAAATATCGATTTTAATATAGAAAAAGAAGATTTTAATAAATACTTTATATATAGAATGTTTAAAATTTTCGTTAAACATAAACTACCTTTCATACTCTGGATCTATCTATCTGTTAAGGAATTCATAAAGAATACTAACATTAAAGTGTTCATAGGAGATTCTGAAAAGAGTTTCATGTCCCATATATTTAACCTTTACAAGATCAATGAAGGTATGATAAAAACTGTAGTTTTCAGTCATGAACTTATAAACAAAAACTATGCTGTAATACCAGTATCTAACAAAAATAGATTAATACCGGATTTGAAATTGGTTTGGAACGAAAATATCAAAAAACTACTGATTCAGAGGTACAACTATCCTCCTGAAAAGGTTTTAGTGTTTCCAGATCCAAGGTTCTTGTACTGGAGAGGTATGCCTAAAAGGGAAAAAACTATCTTGTTAATCTCACAAGGTTCTCCTATCTTTTATGAACAAGTATTTGAATTATCTAAGGAAGGAGTTTTAAATAATTTAGGGTATAAAGTGCTCTTTAAACCTCATCCAGGTGAGTATTATATAAGCAAATCTTATATTGAAAAATTAAAAAATCTTAAAGGTATAAAGGTTATAGACAACCTTAACTTTATTCCAGAGTACGCTGTAACTATGACATCTACCTTAGGTTATGAACTTTTAAATGCTGGAAGTAAAGTTTATTTTATAGATGAGAAAGCTAGAGAAATATTTTTAATAGATGATAAATTATTTAAAAAAATATATAGACGAAATTTAAAAGAGGTATTTTGTGAAATTTTAGATACCAACCATTACATTAATGCTTAAAATTCTAATCCACAAATTCCCACCTTAAGGGTGTTCCCTTAGGAATATCATATCTAGCTTTACGACCTAAAATGTCTTTTAAATATTTGGGAGGCAATCCATAACCTGGTCGGATGGATTTTACATTCTTTTCTGTAAACAGCTCTCCTTTCTTTACATCTTCAACTATATATAAAGATCTTCTAAATTTTTTTATCTCTTCTTCACTCTTATCTGTACCATATCTAACATCTCCCAAAGCCTTTTCAACGTTCCTAATCGCCTGAACCATGGTTTTGAATTCTTGTGGTTCTAATGAAAATGCTGAATCTGGTGTTTGAATTGAACGAGATAATGTAAAGTGTTTTTCAACTATTGATGCCCCTAATGCTACAGCTGCTATAGGTATCTCTATTCCCAATGTATGATCTGATAATCCCACTGGAACACCAAAAGTTTCCATCATATTAGGTATTGTCTTTAAATTCATACTTTCATATGGTGCTGGGTATGCACTTGTGCATTTTAATAGAATTATTTGATTATTTCCTTTTCTCCTCACAGCTTGAATAGCCTCTTCTATCTCTCCTAATGTAGCCATTCCAGTAGAGATTATTATCGGTTTTCCAGTTTCAGCAACTTTTTCTATGAGTGGAATATCAACAATTTCGGGAGATGCTATCTTATATGCAGGAACTCCCAATTCTTCAAGAAAATCAACTGCTGTAGGATCAAATGGTGTGGAAAAAAAATCAAGACCTAGTTTGTTAGCAATTTTTTTTAATTCCTTATGCCAATCCCATGGCATGTATGCTTCTTTGTATAACTCATATAACGTTTTTCCATCCCATAAAGTTCCCCCTTTAATTTTAAACTCGGGACGACCAACATCTATGGTTATTGTATCTGGAGTATATGTCTGAACTTTAACAGCGTCAGCACCTGCATCTTTAGCTGCTTCTATGAGTTTTACTGCTGTTTCAAAATCTTGGTTATGATTTGCCGAAAGTTCTGCTACTATATATACTGGATATTTAGGACCTATTTTTCTACCATTTATTTCTATATAAGGTATTTTCATAAAGATCCCTCCATTTATCTTTTTTTGATAACCACTCTTCTTTTAATGTACTCATTATAATCACATCCTTAAAAACACCGTTTTTAAACTTAAATTTCCTTAAAGTTCCTTCTTTCTGAAAGAACTTACTGTATAAACGAATTGCTACAATATTATCACTAAATACCTCAACTTGGACTCTATTTAAGTTTAATACATCAAAAGAAAATTTTAATAAAGTATATAGCATTATTTTACCAAATCCTTTTCCTTTAAATTTTTCATTTCCAATATAAATTCCAATTGATGCACTTTTATCATTTATGCCAATATTAGACAAACCAACTACTCCAACTGGATCATTATCGTATTCAACAAGAAAATAAACAGCATCGTTATTTGTTCTAAGTCTATGGACCCAATTAAAATGTTCTTCCAGAGTTATTATGTGATCGGTATACATCCATTTCCGAATTTTATCTTTATTTCTCCAGTTTCGTATAATTTCTAATTCTTCTCTATTTAAATTTATTATATTTAAAAACTTTAATTTTCCAAAATCAAAATTCAACGTTAATAGTTCACTAAATTTATATTTATAGTTAATATTATCATTTATAGTTATAAATTTAGAGTTTTTATAATATATAAATTTTTCAAAATTATCCCTAATATACCCCATAGTATCTATTATTGCTTTAATTATTTCAGAAGTTTTGTTAATAATAGACTGTTTCTACATCTAAGATTATATAAATTGCAAACACTCCACCCTTAAAATACTCTATTATATTACCAGGAATATTTTTGAAATAATTAATTACTATAAGAATATCAAAAGATTTTTCCATTAGTATATTGAATGTGAGTTCATCCAAAAATATAAACTCACAATTTAATTTATTAAGATTCTTTTTTAGAAGCGTTTTAAATGATCTATCTCCTACTAATGCTATTTTCATACTTTACAACCTCTGCGACAATTCTCTTTGCACCTAATCCATCAATAAGTTTTTTACCGATTTCACTACGAAGTTTTCTTTCATGATAATCATTTAAAATTTCTAAACTTTCAAGAATATTTCTTTCTAAATTATTATTTTTATATTCTCCAGCGTACACTAAAAATCCAAATTTTTGAAAATATTGTGCATTTAACCTTTGATTTTCAGCGACTACTATTCCTATTGTTGGAACACCTACTCTTGCTAATTCATATAACGTCAGACCACAACTTGAAATTGCAACATCACTTAATAACATTAAGTTCAACATATCCTTAGTGTCTAAATCAAAATAGAAGCTTATGTTTGATCCTTTATATTTTGATATGTAAGTCATATCTTTAAAAGCCCTACCTATTACAACATGAAAATTGTATGGCATATCTTTTAGGAGTCCTAACATTTTCGGAGTTAAATTTCTTACATCTTCGCCACCAAAGGTTATCATGATGTTTTTAAGATCTTTATCTATTTTTTTAGATGGAATATTCCAAAACTCTTTCCTAAGTATAATATATTTAGAACCTAAGAGATAAAGCATATTTGAATGTTTTTTATAATTTAAGAATTCACCATAGATCGTTGGAGATACTATTATATCTGCATTATACTGTAATCTATTATAATCATCAATTACTATTACTATATTATTATTTTTTTTTAAAGTTGAATATACTTTCCCCGGAGCTAAATACGAGTCGATTATTAAAATCGAATCTTTCATTAACTTTGCATTTTTAATCCAATTTTCAATTTTATACTGGATATTTCGATTTTTCAGGAATTCATCCACTTTTTTATCTCCATTAACTATAAGAACAGGTTCTAGATCATACTCTTTAAATGCCTCATACAACGCCAAACATCTTGTGATATGTCCCAAACCTATTTCAGACCCTCCTTCTGTTAAAATTATAACTTTATTTTTACTTATCATATATTTATTCACCCTGATTCAGATATTTTCGTAAAATATTAGCAGCAGTTTTTAAATCCTGAAGTTCCAATATTTTTATGGCATCTATTACCTCCTCTTTCTCTGAAATATAGATTTTCTTCTGTTGAATCTTTTTATTTATCAGTTTAAGCCAGGGTTTTTCCTTGAAGAGTCTTATGATATCCTCTAAACCAAATAATTCATTTTTAGTATATAGATAGTCATAAACTGAACATAACAGAGCATAATCTTCCTCAGTATCTAAGGTTATTCTTATTGTAGGATCTGTCAAGTGAGATGGAGCCCTGATATTCATGAGTCTGTATCTAGAATTTGGATTCTTATATATATAAGGAGTAACATGTTCCCGTTCAAATGTTCTTGTTGCATTAAAGTACGCTTCCTTAAGGCATTCAAAACTAAAAACTTCTACGTCCTGCCCTCTAGGGAAAGTATTTTCCAAAGTATTTGAAACATAATCTACATTATTATCGATATATTTTTTAATAACCATATCAATTACATTTGGATCTATACATGGACAATCACTTGTTATACGAACAATAACATCAACTGAAAATTCTTTTGCGGTATGGTAATAACGGGAAAGTACATCTTTTTCACTACCTCTAAAAATTCCTACATTCATTTTTGTTGCAATATCTACAATTCTCTCATCTTCTGGTTTTGTTGTAGTTGCCACAATAACCTCATCTGCAAGTTTTGAGACTTTACATCTTTTAATAACTTGTTCCAAAACTGTTGTTTTACTGTTGTATGGAAGAGGAAGTAGTACTTTCATCGGTAGGCGAGTTGAACTAGTTCTAGCCTGAATTATAATTCCAATCAACTTTTCACCTTAAGATTTAGAGTATTTATTTATTACTTCAAAAAGAGTATTTTCAATGTAATTAATTTCCTCTTCAGAAAGTCCAGGAAATATTGGAATACTTAACTCCCTTCTGTAGAACTCCTCCGCTTTAGGACAAAGTCCTTTGGAGTATCCTAGTTTTTGATAGTAAGGATGCCAATATACAGGAATATAATGGACTTGGACAATTATTCCTTTTTCTCTTAACTCCCCGAAAATATTTACTTTTTTTGAATAATCTTTTAATTTAATTGGAAAAATATGCCAACTTGATTTTGCGTATTCCTTCTCAATGGGTAGATCGAATAGTTCTACATCTGCGAAGTCATTCTTATATTTTTTAGCTATTTCTCTTCTTTCTTTAAGAAATCTCTCGATCTTTCTAAGTTGAGATAACCCCAATGCACATTGAATATCAGTAATTCTGTAGTTATATCCAAGCTCATGCATTTCATAATACCAATCTCCCTCAGAGGAATTTAAAAACTTTCTTTTATCTTTTGTTATCCCATGCTGTCGAAACATGAGAAGTTTTTCATAAAATTCTTCTCTATTTGTACATACAGCACCTCCTTCCCCTGTAGTTATAATCTTCACGGGATGAAAACTGAATATTGTCATATCCGCTAACGCTCCAATATTTTTTCCTTTATATTTTGCACCAAGGGCGTGGGCAGCATCTTCAATAAAGATCAGATCATGGTCTCTAGCGATATCTCTTATAACATCAATATCAACTGGATGTCCACTGTAATCCACTGTAGATATTAACTTTGTTTTTGATGTAATTTTCTGTTCAATTAAATTCGGATCTATATTTCCAGTGTCACTTTCAATATCGACAAAGATCGGTTTTGCTCCAAGATATAATCCTGCATTCGATGTTGCAGCAAATGTGTTAGGAGTTGTTATAAATTCATCACCATGAGATAATCCAGCAGCAAAGTATGCTGCATGTAAAGCTGCTGTTCCAGATGAAAAAACAACGCAGTATTTTGCCCCCACAAATTTAGATAATGCTTTTTCAAATTTTTCAATCATGGGTCCCTGGGTTATAAAGTCAGATTTAAGGACTTTAACAACTTCGTTAATATCATCTTCCTCTATCAGTTGTCTACTATAGGGAAGAGATCTATTCAACTTCCACATATTTTATCATCTCCTTTAACTCTTCAACTGTTAACCACCGATCATTTTTATCACTTCGATATACAAAACCTTCTGGAACCTTTGGTAATCCTTTCCATCTGTTTAAATCCTTCGTTTCAAATTCGAACTGTGGAAGGATTATATAGATTGTTCTGTTATTTTCCAGATCTTCAAATATTACAGTGTTTCTAGCTTCATCCTCACTTATAAGAGTTTCATGAAGTTTTTCTCCGGGACGTATTCCAATTATTTCAAATTCACAGTTTGGACAAATAGCTTTTGCTAAGTCAACAATTCTCATACTGGGAACCTTAGGAACAAAGACTTCTCCACCTACAGACTCCTTTAAAGCAAATAATACAAGGTCAACAGCCTCATCTAATGTAAGCCAAAATCTTGTCATTCTAATATCAGTTATCGGTAACTTCTTTTCACCTCTTTTAATTAACTCCAAAAATAGAGGTATTACGCTTCCCCTACTTCCAACTACGTTTCCATACCTTACCACAGAGAAAGTAGTATCTTTTTTACCTACGTATGAATTTCCAGCTATAAATATTTTCTCAAGTACCAACTTTGTAGCCCCATATAAATTTATTGGATTTACTGCCTTGTCTGTAGAGAGTCCTACAACTTTTTTAACTCCCATATCAATTGCAGCGTCTATAATATTTTGTGCTCCTATAATATTTGTTTTTACAGCTTCAAATGGGTTATATTCTGCCACTGGAACCTGTTTAAGGGCTGCTGCATGAACTACATAATCAACTCCATCAAATGCCCTATAAATTCTATCCCTATCTCTAACATCTCCAATAAAATACCTAATTGGATATTTTTCAGGTGGAAATTTTTTTCTCATTAAATATTGTTTATATTCATCCCTGCTAAAGATTATCACTTTTTCTGGTTCAAATTTCTGAAAAATTCTTTCAGTAAACTTTTTTCCAAAAGATCCTGTTCCTCCTGTTATTAGAATTACCTTACTATCTAAAAATCCTGACATTGTTAAACACCTCCTTAATAATAAAGTTAAATTAATATTAATATATTGTATTATATAAATTTAAGTTCTCGGATCTCTTTTAAGTGCATTTTTCTCACCTTCTCTTATTACTTCCAAAGATCTATCTCCCATATTAAATAGTAGGTCAATAATTGAAAGATAGGGAATAAATTCCCCATACAATTGTGGATAAACAGGATGGTTAAATTCAAACCAATATAATTTAATTCCAGCCTTTTTGAACTTTTCAGGTTCTATGTATGCCTTGGCTCCAGGACCAGAGATGTATTCATCGGCACCTATTTTGTTTAATATATTTATCAATCGATCTGTTTTTTTACCTTCTACATTTAATTGAGATGAGAATATAAATTTTGTAGAATCAAGTCCAAGTAATTTACATATTTCTTTAATTATTGTAACATTCAAATCCACTATGTATTCCCATCTTCTTTTATAGAATTTTTCAAAAACATCAGAATAGTCTTTAAAGTAAGGTGCTCTAGTATAGGCATAAAATATGGATTTCCAATGTTTTTTAGCCCAATTCTTATTGTTATTTATTTTTACTTCATTTATCTTTTGTCCAAATTTTTTCATGACAGGGACTGTCAGCCAGATCCAATTACCATTTGATATTTTTATTCTATTTCTTTGTTGCCATGAACTCCCTACAAATTGAACATCATCATAAAAAACAAAAACATCTGCTATATCTATTAGTCCAAAGTATCCTATCCATGGTAAATACATCGGCTGTAATATAACTACTCTCATAAACACACCCTTGGATCTCTATAAATATATATAGTGTATTCATATAATTGATAGTCATGTCTTATTACAAACCATCTACTCAAATTTTTAACACAAAATGATATAGTATTTCCAATTGGAGAATAATATAGATCTTTATCTTCCCAATCCACATATTCCGTCATAAAATTGACAGCAATACCTTTTCTACAGAGTTCCCAAAGTTTTGTTAACGTTGTTTTTATCCAAGTTTCATGTATCTCTTTGTCAGTATCAAGTTTGAGATTAAAGACTCCACTAATAAGAACATAATCGAAATAATTATAATAATTTTTATCAATATTTTCTTTCATAATATCAATAACCTTAAATTTCCCATCAGAATGTCTCTTTTTAGCAATTTTTATCATTTTTTCTGAGATATCCCATCCATGATATTCGCAGTTAATTTCCTGTTCCTTTAAGTAATCGAAGAGAAGAGCGTTACCACAACCAAAATCTAATACTCTTTTACCATTTAGATCGTCAATTTCTGTCAAAATTTTAAATCTTAACCATGTTTTCTCCTTTCCTCTCCAGTGAACTGCTTCTGGAGAATTAGGATCATGCAACATTAAATGATTCTCGTATTCTTTTTTTAATCTATTAATATGATCTCTTAGTTTTTTATTTAGAGAGACTTTAGTAGTTTCCATTTTATCACATTTAATTTTCTCTTTTTACCATAAATGGAAAGAGTATTTATTACTACATAATTTTCTATATCATTTATTACGATATACTATTTATAATAACTTTAATTTAATTTATAAATAATAAAATAGAAAAGTTTAAATGTATTAATACTATAGGTTTTTACCAGATAATATTAGTTGGGAGATAAAATGGATCTAAGAAATTATGGATTTGTAAAGGTTGGAAGATGGAAGTTAAATGAAAATATTAAAAGCGGAATAGATTTCGAACTTATGGATTTTAAGGAAGAAAGAGTAATTTATGCTTTTGTAGTAGATGGTGAAACTAAGTACATTGGAATTTGTGAAAGTAGTAAAAGGACTCTTGAAGATAGAATGATAAAGTTCAAATACTCGCAGGGAGGGGGAACAAATAAACGTATTGCAGATGAGATTAAAAAATGTTTAGAAAATGGAAAAACTGTAGAGATATTCGCATTAAAACTTGAATTAGTAGTACAATATAAAGGTTTAGAAGTTGATCTTATAAGAGGGCTAGAATATCCTTTAATTGAAAAACTAGATCCTGAATGGAACATAATGAAAAACTAAATTCTAAATATGTCAGATAAATTTTTTCTTCTAAGTACTAGTAATATTTATTAAGCCCTTAAAAACAACAGAGTAATAAACAATATCACAACAATACTATATATAACCCTTGCCATAACTGCCCCAAACAACCCGTAATAAAACACCCCTATAAAACTCAACATTATAAGTAATAATGCAGAGAAAGTATTAAACTTATTTATTAACTCCCTCTTCTTTTCCTTTATTAGATAATTGTAAGGTAGCAGATACAGAAAATTTATAAATGTTAAACTGTACAACAAACTGAGCCAGGTATATTCGAAGTACTTCGGATAGAATATATAATAAACTATTGGAGCAACCACTATATAGACACATATAAGTCCTATTATCATAAGTAAAAATTTTTTAAAATGTATCAACACATCCCTTTTACTTAGGTTAGATGACGCCATCTTTGGTAGTATCAGAGGACTAAAGGTATTAACTAACAACTCAAATTGACTAGGTAATGTCATAATAACCCTAAATATCGCTAAATCAGAGAAATTTAAAAAATGTGCTATAATTAAACTATCAAAATTAGCAGATATTCCCGATAGAACCATCGATTTACTTATATTTTTTCCAAATTTTATACTTGAAAGATCTACCTTATTACGTTCAATAAAATTTTTTACATAGAATATACTAAAGTATCCACAAATTAAGATCTGAGATAACACCGTTATCAACACTATCCAAAATACAGATCTTGTAATAAGAAGAAAAATAATTACAAATAAGGTGGATAAAACTGCAAAAAGAGAGGTTATTTTCGCCAGTATATCAAATCTCTTTTTCCCGTTAAAAAAATAACTGTAATATCCTGATATTGAATAAAAAGGAAAAAGAGAAGAAATAATTACAAAAATAATAGACAGATCAAAATTACCTATGTAGTATTCATAAACCGATACTACTAAAAGGAACAAACTACCTATCCAACTGTATTTAAAAACCTCCCTAAGTGCCTTAAAGTAAGTACCCTCATATCCCTTTGTAACAGCCTGCACTACTGCAACTCCCATCCCAGGTAGGGCGAAGATACCTGCAAGGATTAAAATAGTCATTACAAAGTTATACTCTCCAAAGGATTCTTTAGATAACATATTTGCCAACATTACACTTAATAAAAAACCCTTTATAATTAAAAAAATTCTACTAACCCCTAACCAAAATCCCCCCTTTATAAAGTAGGGCAGATCCAACCCTACCTTCGTGGAGTATCTCTTTGCCAACAAATACACCCTCTCCTTCAACTTCTCTATCATTCCTATCCCTTAACTAAATCCCTTAAAATCTCCTTGTATCTCTCCACCGATACCTTCCAGTTAAAGTTCTCCTCTATAAACCTCCTGGCATTCCTACCACATTGAACCATTAACTCCCTACTCT
Organism: Methanofervidicoccus sp. A16; assembly: GCF_003351865.1. Taxonomy (NCBI): domain Archaea; kingdom Methanobacteriati; phylum Methanobacteriota; class Methanococci; order Methanococcales; genus Methanofervidicoccus; species Methanofervidicoccus sp. A16. Next base: position 378,915 of record NZ_CP022242.1, read on the forward strand.
CAATAAACTCCATTACACCCCTACATATCTCCTCTGGACTGTTATCCTTTAAAAGTATCCCAGTTTTCCTATCAACTACTACCTCATCTCCCCCCTCGTAGGGACTGGCAACAACAGGTTTTCCACAGCACATAGCCTGAAGTAGAGATGTAGAGAGACCCCCACCCCTATAAGATGGATGGATGTATATATCACAACTTTTAACTATCCCTATAGCCTTCTTAAAATCCTTCCTTCCAGTGAAGTATATCCCTTTATTAAGATACTCCCCTGACAACTCTTTAAGATACTCTAGATCCTCCCCATATCCAACTATTATTAACACAGTTCTATCCCTTATCTCCTTAGGAAGAATTTTATAGCTTTCGATTAAGTTATCCACTCCCTTCCATTTATATAATCTACCGACAAAACATAGTTTTATCTTATCTTTAAATCTCTCTTTTATCTCCCTATCCTCAGGTATGTTCTCTATCTCTTGGATCTCTATACCTCGATATATCACTGGAATATCAAGATCATCTAAAAAATTCTCCAAAATAAATTTTTTAACAGATTTCGATATAGCTATTACACAGTCAGATTCTCGAAATATCAACTTCCCTATAGTTTTATCGTATATATAGGCTATCTTGTTCGTTAATCTACTGCTTACATTAACAAAGGCACTACCATGCTCTACATGTACAAGTTTTACCCTGGATAACCTAAGTTTCGCAAAGAGAAATCCTAACAATGTATTTGAGAAAAATCTCGTTCTCGTCATTACAACATGGAAGTTTATTTTATACAGACTGAAAAACATCCTCCAGAACTTAATACTTAGTATATTGGGAACTGGATAATTTGAAATCACCTCAAAGGCTGGATACCTATATACCTTAACGTTGTTGTATCTAACTTCAAATTCCTCGTATTTTGGAATATTTGGGGCGAAGATATAAATATTAAACTCTTTATCTTCAGATAGGTATTTAACAAATTCATCAACATGGGTTTCCAATCCTCCTACATGAGGTACATAATATCCTGGAAAGATGATAAGGTTGATGGTCATAATTTCCCTTAATTATTAGTATAAGATTATGGGTTCCTAACAGCGATGATTTTAACTCCTTTATATTAAGAATCTCATCAGGAGAGGGGTAATTAGAAAGTTCTTTTTTAATTATTATCATTATTATAAGTCTAATATTATTATAAAAATAGTGATTATCTTTAATCAAATCTATACTTTTTAAAATACCTCACACTAACCACCATCATTACTATCACACATATTACTACCTGAACAATAGACACAGGCACCTTAACGGTAAAAGGTTCATCTATCCTAACGCCATCTAAAACGTAATAAGGATAATACCTCCTTTCAGGATCAGCCCTTAAATTCATCCCCTCTATCCTCAAGGTGTTGCTCCCGTTATTTATACAATCTGTAACATCTATCTTTACTCTCTTCACATCCCATGTAAAACCTCTACCTCCTCCTCCAATAGTACATATTAACTTACCATTTAGATAGATCTTAACCCCCATACCTTTATCTATATTCCCGTAATGCTCAAAGGTAAGGTTGTAAGTATAATTCTCCACCTTATCTATCTGGAAGTTGTAGGCCTTACAATTCTCTTTGTAATTTATCTTTATATAGCCAAAGTTGTAGGCGGATATTCCATCTATTACTAAAAGGAGAATGAATACCAGTAAAACACTTCTATTCAGAGAGAGCATATACTTCCTCTTTCAATACTAAATCAATACCTTACTACCACTCTCATCTCTCTTATATTTTCCAAACTCACTTATATACTTTAATCTATCTCCCCAGAACACAGGACCATCCCTACATACACAGAGACCCTCATCATCTAAGGCACACTGGCCACATAGACCGATCCCACACTTCATATACCTCTCTAAAGATACCTGAACAGGAATATTATATCTTTCTCCAATCTCCACCACCTTCTTCATCATCAACTCCGGCCCACAGGTTATTATAAGATCAAACTTACTATCCTCCCTCAACAACTCTTTCAACTTCCCAGTTGTAAATCCCCGATAGCCTACACTTCCATCATCTGTACATAGGAGCACCTCACCACATCTCTTAAACCTATCTATAAATAGCAACTCCTCCTTACTACGTGCCCCAAGTATCGTAGTTACCTCGAAACCTTTTCTTGAGAACTCCTCCATGGCAGTTATAACAGGTACAGCCCCAATGCCTCCAGCAACTCCAAGTATTTTATCTCCCAAAGGTTCAAAAGATGATCCATAAGGTCCTCTGACTCCTATAAGATCTCCCTCCCTCAAGTTGTGCATAGCCTCTGTAAATCTACCAACCTTAGCAACTGTAAAACTTCTATCGGAGGAGTACCCAAAGGGTTTTTCATCTACACCTGGAAGCCACAACATAGCAAACTGCCCAGGTCTAAATTTAAACTTCCTATCTAAGATGAAGGTTTTTACAGTTGGAGTTTCAACTACTATCTCTTTTATTTCACAGATCTCTGGCCTTTCCATTATCTCCCGCATCTCTATTTTTCAGATCCACCTTGTAGTGAAAACAAGAGTAATATCCCTCATGACATGCAACCCCTTTCTGCTCAACGACGAAAAGAAGTGCATCCCCATCACAGTCTCTGTAGATCTCCTTTACCTTCTGTATATTACCACTTTCCTCTCCCTTCTTCCAGAGTTTCTTTCTACTTGTAGAGTAGTAGTGCATATAGCCAGTTTCAAGAGTCTTTTTCAACGCTTCCCTGTCCATAAATGCCGTCATTAGTACATTTTTATTCTCATCGGTAGTTATTGCTATTATTAGATCCTTTCCATCTATCTTTCTAAACTTTAAGTTTAACTCCTTAATGATTTTATCTACATCCATGTTATCCCAATTGAAGAATATTCATGTTATTCTTAAATTTTAATTAGGATATATTATTGTGATTAATGTATACACGTTAAAGTTAGTTATGACTCCAATCTTTTTTTCTTTTCTATAATCTTTATATAATAGTTATTCAAAATATTTATATATACTAAAAATTATAATTATTGATAAAAACATAATATAAAATTATAATGTTTAAAATAAATGTGTTAATCATGTTGGAGGTGATTATATGAAAATGTGCAAAATTAGGGGGCAGATATCTTTAGAGTTAATAATGCTGATACTTGTAGCATTATTAGGTGCAGTTGTGGTAGGAGTTACTATACCCAATAATTTAGTTAATATAACAAGTGTAGAGGATACTAAAGAGGTGGTATTTGAGGGGTTTATAAGAGGAGGAGGTACTCCTGTATCTTTTAGTGGAGGTAACAACCCTTCAAACAGTGATACGATAGGGAATTCTAATGCTGTAGACAATTCCACAACAATTGTAGATCACAATACTTCAAACAATGGTACAATAGACAACAATAGCACAGAGGATTCTAATACTGAAGACAATTCTACGGTAGTATTGCCAGATTTAATCCCAGTAGAATTAATAGTACAGTATGAGAATGGTAGTGAAATCACAAGATGTGGTAGATGTGGATATAGACATGGACAAAATGGCAAACAAAACACAGGAAAGAACCACTGTCAATGTTCTCATAAACATAGGCACCACAACAATGATCAGATAGTCAAAATTATAGCAACTATTGAAAATCAGGGAGGTAATATAAGTAGTCCATTTGATGTAGCCCTGATGATAAATAACAAAATCGACCAGATAAAAACCAAATCAGACATTAACAGTAACACCTGGACTATAAAATTTGATGGTATAAAAGTATCAACTAATAAATGTTGGGGGAAATGTCACGGACGTGGAAAAGGATGTGAACATAATTGGAAAAACTGTAAAAATAAAAACTGCGATAGAGAAGTTAACTATACTTTTACAATCATTGTAGATTATTCCAATACAGTAAATGAATCTAATGAAAATAATAATAAATTATCAGTAAACTGGAATATAAGAGAAAACGGTGAAAACAGTAACAATGATAGCAATTATAATTATAATGATAATAATACAGCCATTATCATTGGAGGTAGAGCTGAAAGTCTAACTGTAATACTTAGTGGTACTAGTGGGGTAAATATGGGATCTGGAGTAATACCAAATGCAAAATCATTATCGGGATACGTAGAAATCAATAATAAGAACATTACAAATGCTCAAAAGATATTCTTCAATGTGAAAGGAAATATATCTGGAAAAATAAATATAAATGGAAAAAGGATGTTGCATTTGGGAAACTTGTCTGAAATTGGTACTTTAAATCTGACATTAAATGGAAATTCTAGTTTGAGTATAATAAATGTACAACGAATAGAAAATATTAGAATTGATGGAATTAATGGTAGTACGAAGTTCACAACATTAAACGCTAATATAAATACTATGGATATAGGAGGTATGAATGGAAATACAAATTTAATTTTTGATAGTGTATATATAGATATGTTAAGGATTGGTGGAATTAATGGTAAAGCAAAATTAACTATTAAAAACTCTGATATAGATAGATTGGAGATTGGTGGAATTGGTGGTAGTGCAAAACTAATTATCAAAAATTCCTTTATAAATCATGTAGTAGTTGGTGGTGGTGTTGACTTAATAAACTCAAGACATGTGAAAATTATAAACTCCACAATCGATGGACAAAGATATGATTAAAATTGCCATTAATTTAAATTTTTATTTAAATTTTTAACTATTTATTATTAAATACTAACTTCAGTTCCTACTGAAGCATAGTATAAGAAAAAAGAGAAAATAAAATTCTTTACTTATACTATTTTATTTAATTTTCCAAAGTTTATAGAAAATTTTGTTATTATATTTTTACTTCCAATTTTGATGGACATAATATTAAAAATCTTTTAAAATCTTAAAAAATAATATATATTGATAATAAATATATAATAAATAGATAGCGCTCCTCTACAATTCAATAATTTTTTGGAAACTGCACCATACTTTTCAATAAAATAGAGTGTGTTATTATAAATTATTAATAACATATTTTTAATCCCTTACAATTTCTAAATAAGGATCATCTCTGCCCCTTTAAAAATGGTTTATGCATAAAGTGAAGTGCCAGTGCAAGCATCAGTATACTTCCTGCGAGATACATCATCTCCATGGGACTGGAGTAATCAATATCCATAACCCTTTTAAAGAACCCAATGATTAAAACCATTATTACAACTTTACCAAGTTTATCCTTAAGTTCATCTAAACTGTGAATTGCCAAGATCTTACTTTCCTCATCTTTCCTATCGTCTATCTCACTGATAAAAAGTTCATAGATACCAAAGGAGAATATTAACATAACTACTGCAACTAGATAGAGATGTACTGCACCGATGATCTTCTCAATCAATAACTCGTGAAAATTTAAAGGACGATAACCTCCAAAAAAGAACATATACACTTTTTCACTAATTACAACAATATCATAACTGGCTATAAGGAATAGGGAGATACTTCCAATCAATCCAAATATAACAGCCAAGATAGCAATCAACCTACATTTCCAGAGAGTTCCTTCAAAAATAACCTCTAAAATATTTCTCTTTTTCATAACCTCACCTTTATTATACCCTATAACATAACATTTTAAATATAAATAAAAATAATAATTATTAAAATAATGAGTAAAAATAACAAAAAAAAATTATAAACAAAAAAGGCAATTAAATAAAAATGGCAGAAACTCCTAAGGAGAAGATTTAACAGAAATCCCCCTGTTTCTCCTGTGCTCAGTGTAGCAAGGAATAGAGTTATATTCTACTTTTCCACCTGCTATTTATTCTTTATTATTTAAGAACTTTTATTTTTTATTATAATTATTCTTCTTTTATTATTTTTGTGATATTCTCACTGGTTGTTTATTAATTTAAATACTTTGTTTATTACTATATTAATAATAGACTTTTTACATCAATATCTTTTATTCTTTTTGGTGATCCTATGAAATCTCAAAAAGACGTAAAGATCCTAATAATGGGAGGTACAAAGGATGGTATCGAGATATCCAAAAGGTTAAAGGAAATGGGATTCTATACTATCACAACTACAAAAACAGATTACGGTAGTAAGTTGGCAGAGAAGTACTCAGATACAGTTATCTCCAGGGAGAGTACAGATAAAACCCTCAAAGATATAGTGAAGGAGTACAACGTCTCTATCTTAATTGACGCCACCCATCCCTTTGCAGTTAACGCCTCCAAGAGAGCCATAGATGTCTCAAGGGAATGTAATATTCCTTATATAAGGTATGAACGTCCCCAGAGGAGATATAAAGACGCTATTTATGTGAGAGACTTTGAAGAAGCCTCAAAAATGGCAGTGAAACTAAGTAGTAAAAACATCCTCTACCTTGGAGGGATTAAAAACTTAAAAACTGTGGTAAAGGTGATAGGAAAGGAGAGATTAATTGCCAGGGTACTCCCAATCTCAGTACCTGAGGCTCTGAAGTTGCTACCTTCTAAGAATGTAATAGGTATGGAAGGGGTATTTTCAAAGGAGTTGAACAAGTATATCCTTTTAGACTACAACTGCGACGTACTTATTACAAAGGACAGCGGTGATAGTGGGGGACTGAATGAGAAGGTTCTAGGTGCTAAAGAGGCTGGTGCAAAGGTGATAATTGTAGAGCGTCCTAAATTGGACTATCCTCTACTATTTCACAGTATTGAAGATCTTTTAGACTATGTAAAAAACCTCATTTCCAGTTAGAGGACTATCTCTTTTAGTAATTTAGGAATATTTAATTTAGAAATATTTAAGAAGAGTTTAATTTTTTACTTTTATAATAATAATTATAATAACTATGGAGATCGATAACAAATAATTAAAAAAGTAAAAAAGGTAAATGAGTACCTTACTATATCAATAATAATTGAGATGAGTTAGTATAATATATTAGTAGAAAGGGTAGTAATCTTAAATTTCCCTCGCCTGACAACATTAGAATTTTACTCTTTTAGAGGATATGAGAATTTTCTATTTGGTTATGACTCTAACAGTCTCTCTTTTTTACTTAAATATTTATATACCACTTCAATGGGAATTAAGGTTTAATTTTATCAATATGCTTTGGATAATTTTTAACTAATAAACCAAGTTATCAAATAATCTTATATGTCACTATAAATATTCTAAAAAATATTAAAATTTAATTATTAATAAACAGATTATTAATATCTTTTTAATTACTTATTTATGGTGTAATTATTATGATAGATCTGGCTAAAAAACATTTTAAAAAGGTCATAGAACTCTGTGGAGCAAACAGAGACTGTAAATACTATCCCTGTCATTTTGATAATCAAGTGTGTCTCTGGTGTTTCTGTCCCTTCTATCCCTGTTATGACGAGGAACTTGGGGAATTCGTTACAAGAAAAGATGGCAAAAAAATATGGAGTTGTGTAAAGTGCTCCTGGATACATAGGCCTGATGTTGCCTGTGAAGTTTTGAGGGAGATCTTAGAAGTTACAAAAGATAAAAATACAACAGAGGCCCTAAATGTCTTTGAGAACAGGGAGTTGCTTATGAAGATTATGAAAAGGGTTAGGGAAAAATTTCACTAGGTGTTCCAATGATCACAGTGGGAATAGACCATGGAACTTCTGGTATTAAGGTATGTATCAGGGAAAATGGTAAAAATACTTTTTTTGTACTCTCCCGTAGTGAGATAAAGAATAGATCTTTCATAGAGGAGTTAAGTAAGTACGTAGATCCTAATAAAATAGATCTTATCTCCGTGTGCTACTCCATGGGAGATGGTATAGACAGGATACTTCCAATAGAGAAGGTAAAAAACAGGGGTGTAGTTAGTATAGAAGGTGCTGGAGAGAAGATAGGAGGAGGGACCAAGGTATTTGATGAGATAAAGGAATCTAATATCCCTGCAGTGGTAATCCCTGGACTCCATAGAGGTGTTAAATGTCTAGATAGGAGATTCAGGGCTCTCTACTCCCATATAGCCTCTCCTGAAAAACTCTGTATGGCCTATAGTGCTTACAAGATATTTCAACTTCGGGATTTCATCCTATCGGATATATCATCCAATACTGTTACCTTAATTGTAAGGGATGGAAAGGTATTTGGAGGTTTTGACGCCTGTATTGGAGCAGTGGGATTACTACATGGACCTATAGATTTGGAGATGATAAGGGAGATCGACAGTGGGAGGATAACCGCCAATGAAGCATTTTCAACTGGAGGCATAATAAAGATAATAAGGGACAGGTATAGAGGTGTGGAGAATACATTGGAGGAACTTCTCAAGTGTTATAAAAAAGATGGGAGGTGCATCCTTGCAGTAGAGTCCCTAATTCTTAGTGTAGCCATGGAGATAAACGCCCTTATGATACTAAATCCCAGTAGAAATGTAGTACTCACAGGATCCCTTGTCAACATTAAGGAATTTGCCATCCCAGAGAGGTTAAAGGAGTACATAGACGGAAACTTCTATTTACTAGAGGGGGAGAGTGGTGCCCTTGGAGGTGCTCTAATTGCAGAGGATATATTGAAGGGTGTGAGGAATATCTTAGGTGTAGAGGTAGATTATAGGTAGTTATCTTATTTTTCACTAATAATTATAACAGATAAAGATAATTAAAAAAATAAAAAATATAAAAAGGAAAAACCTAAGAAGAAAGTTAATAGATACTTCAACTCCTTTCTTTAGTGCTCAATTAAGTTAGAAAGTATGTAGTGAGATCCTTAACCTGTATTAAACCTATTCTAGTTTTTATTTTTAAGATATAATAAAAAATAATTATAATAAACCTCAATTCCTATCAAAGTAGTAATTTAAAAGGAATTATAATAATATTATTAATAAAAAAACAATTTATTAAAATTAAAAATGGAATGAAATCTTATAAATTGCTATAAATCATATTGAAGATGTTTCTAAACACCGGATAGGATGGAAAAATTCTATCATAATATAAAATACCTATCGTTGTAGTTAGCAGATATTCGGAGAATCTCCTTCAATATTCAGAAATAGAAGAGAAATATTATATTTATTATTCGGGATAGATGGTTTTATTTTTTGAAGGTTTCTTTTATTATTTTTTATCTTTCTTATTGTTAAATTATTATTTTTTATAATGAGAACTAGGTTAACGATAAAAGTTATAAATAGAATATTAATAAAAAATTTGGACCTGTCCACTTAACATAAACACCACCTCAGTTTATTATAATACAGAACAAATAACCTACAAAAGAAGTTCCAGTTTCTAACAGGATTTTTAGCATTAATAGAGCAGAAAAAGATCTTTACCCTCTGCTTCAGAGAAGAAAACACCGATTCTATCAAACTCCCCCGCCCAAAAGTCTGATGTTCAAAGTTTAAATTAAGACTTTTTAGAGCACTAATTAGCCATGGGGCTTTATCTATAAGGAATTTAGGCTCACCCCTACAGTACTTCAGTACTTTCTTTACAAAGGACCTCGTAATTAGATGATTCCTTATTGTATAGACTCTCATTAAAATTAATTCATTCCTCTCAACATCTACAGCTGAATAAACGTAATAGTGCTTCCCGCCACCTTTAACAACAGTTTCATCCACCGCTATTAGATCTCTTTCTCTTTCCTCTGTTGTAATGGATAATTCTTCTTTAAACTTATTTATCCAGTTCCAAACTGATGTTTTTGAGACTGGATAAATCTCTGAAAGAATTCTGGCAGTCCTTCTTACTGAAGATGTCTGAATGTAGGTTGCAATGGCGAGTGTTTTAATTTCTATGGGTATTTTGTTCCTCTTAAAGATTTTTAATTCCTTTATAATATCTTTTACTCTTAGCATAATAGTATCTTATGTACATTGTTATATATGATGTTTGTTTTATGTGGACAGGACCGTATACATATACCATAAATATAATAATAAAAGTGGTAAAAATCTATTAAATAAAGAAGTTAACAGAAATCCTAACCTATTTCTCTAGTGTTCAATGTAGTTCATGGAATATAGTCATATTTCTTTTTTACTAATTTATTTTTTTCCTGTTTAATGTTTTTAATATAATTCTTTATATTTTTTATAATTATTATTTGAAATCTTCGATAGAGTTATTATTTATTCAATAAGGTTTTAGATATACCTATAACCCCTTAGGTATCAAATATGAAAAATGTGGCACTTATATATCCAAATAAGTTCAAAGGAGGCATCTCCTGTTTAGCTATGCATGTCCTCTATTATCACCTTAATAGGTATAGGGATATCCATTGTGATATGTACTTCTTAGAGAACTACTCCCAGATAAAGAATAAAGACGCTATAATCATTACCCTACAGTACGAGAACGATTACTTCAACGTAGTAAGAATAGTAGAGGAACTTAAAAGTAAAAATCCAGAAGCCATCTTTATTGGAGGAGGTCCCTGTAGTATGGCCAATCCTCTACCCCTAAGTGATTTCTTCGATGTATTTGTAATAGGGGAGATCGAAGGTACAGATATTATGTACCGTCTCATTAACAGAGAGACAGATGTAGAGGGAGCCTATTTTCCAGAGTATCATGGTAGAAGTAGGGAGGACTTCAAGGGTATAAAGAGGGTGTATCCCAAGAAACTTGGTATTGAAGACTATCCGATAAAACAGTTTACTCACCCTTCAGGGGCCTATGGAAAGGCATATCTCTTAGAGATAGGGAGAGGTTGTCCAAGGAGATGTAAGTTCTGTATGGCTAGAGGTATATACTACCCTCCTAGATTTAGGAAATTAAAGGATCTCACCTATCTTGTAGATGAGGGATTAAAATACACAGATGCTGAGAAGGTAGCACTTATATCCCCCTCAGTTGGGGACTATAGGTATATAATAGATCTATGCCAGTATATAAGGAACAATTACAATATTCAAATATCTCCCTCCTCATTAAGGGCAGATACTATAAGTGAGGAACTTTTGGAAGTACTTGATATTAAAACCTTAACTATTGCACCAGAGGCAGGGAGCGAGAGGTTAAGAGACTATATAGGGAAGGACATATCCAGTGAAGATATAGAGAGAGCCTTGGAAATTGCGAAAAAGAGAGGGATTGAAGGAGTAAAACTTTACTTTATGGTAGGATTGCCTACAGAGGAAAGGGAAGATATTCAGGAAATAATAAACCTCTCTAAAGATGTTAAAGAGAAGTTTAGGAGAGTATCTGTAAGTGTGAATCCATTTATTCCAAAGCCTTGCACAGAATTTGAGAGGGAACCATTTAATATGGAATCTAAAAGTACTATTAAATACATTGAGAAATCCTTGAAAAAATACGGTATCCAGGTTAGTTATGAGAATTTCAACTCTATGGTTGTTCAGTGTGTTCTATCTAGGGGAGATGCCTCCCTTGGAAATTTAATAAAGGAATATAATAAACCTAACCAACTACTTAGATATCTGAAGAAAAAGGAACTTCTAGATAGATATTTGGGAGCACTGAAGTAAAAAAATATAATAATTCATTAATTAACTTTTATGGTAGTCAGAAATATAAAAAATATTTAAATTAAAAATTATAACAAAAATTAAAATGAAAATAAAAATTTAAAATTAAAGTTAATACCCTAGTTCCCATCAAGACTGTGATTAGAAGAATAATAAAAAAGTAATAAAAATCTTAAGAGGAATAATAAAATAAACCTTAATTCTCATCAAAGTGATGATTTAAATAAATAAAAATAACATAAAAATAATAATATTAATAATAGCAACTGTTAAGAAAGATCTGCTCCACTCCCATAGTATTTTAAAGCACCCTAGGAGAGATTATTTACCTCTTATTTTGATTTTAATACTTCCTTTTATACTTTTATTTTTATATATTATTTTATAATTTTTGTTATTCTTATTAGAATTTTTTGATGGGAATTGGAGTTATTATGTCCTTTTAAACTATATAATAAAAAAGAAATTTTTTAGAATTTCTTATTTTTATAATTATAATTTAATTATTATTTTATTTATCAAAGAGTTAAAATAGATAAACCTTTACATAATCTCCTTTTTCATAACCCTCTATATTTTCATCCACTATTATATACCCATCCCCATCTTTAAGAGAGGAGAGTACTCCACTCCCCCTGATCCTTAGAGGCTCAACGTAGGTTCTACAGTTTTCACTGACTAACTTTACTCTAACTATATCTGTCCTTCCTGGTGTTGAGGGCACACCTCTCTTCAGTGGTAGATATACAGATCTTCTACTTTTGAAGTAATTTCTGAAGAACAGCTCAAACTGTACCACTGCAGCAACTGGATACCCTGAGAGTATATAGAGAAGCACCTCTTTATCCTCCAAGGAGCAACTTCCAAATCCGAAAGGTTTTCCTGGTCTTATCTGTACTCCGTGGATTATCAACTCTCCAATATCTTTAACAACTTCAATAGTATAATCCCTATCTCCCACCGACGTGCCTCCAGTGGTAATTACTATATCGTTTTCTTTCATGGCCTTCAATAGAACTTCTTTTATCTCTTCTTTATCATCTCCTACACTTTTATACATCTTTGGAGTGAATCCCAACTCTTTTATTAGAGCGTAAAACATGGGAGTGTTAGAATTTATTATATACTTTTTCCTCTTCAACTCCTCTGTACTGGTGAAATCCTCCAGATCTATTAATTCATCCCCTGTGGATATTATCCCAATACTTAAATCATAAACTCTGATATGTCTTATACCTAAGGAGGAGAGCATTCCTATATGGTAAGGAGTAATAACCTCTCCCTTTTTAACTATCAGATCTCCCTTCTTAATATCTTCTCCTACTTTGGATATATTCTCATAAGGACGAACTCCTTTTCTGATCTCTACAAATCCATCTCCTTCTATACAGTACTCTTTCATTACCACTGCATTTACGCCCTCAGGTGTTGCCATCCCAGTGGATAACTTAACACATTGACCATTTCTAACAGGTGTATTGGAATCCTCTAGAAGATCTAGTATTACAGGATTTATTTCAGAGGCTCCAAAGGTATCCTCTGCTATTACTCCGTAACCATCCATGGCAGATCTGTTGAACATAGGTAGATCTTCAGGAGACGCTATATCTTCCGAGGATATTTTGTTATAAACTTCGTATATAGGAGTTAATTTGGTCCTTTTTTCGATTAATTTTTCCAGCATTTTAAATACTATGTCTCTGGCTCTTTTATAAGGTATCAGATTCTTCAAAAGCATAATTTTCACCATTGTGATGAAAAAATAATAAGAGTAGTTAAGTAGATCCTAATAGTATATAATATAACTTAGAATAAGGATAGTATCATATTCTTCTGAAAAGTACTATAGATTCTTAACTAGAAAAGACTACAGATTTTACATATTTTACTGGTATTTTAGAATATCTCAAGAACGACGACGAAATTTATTCTTTATTATATATCTAACAATTTTTAAATTTATTTATTTTTAATTTTTATAATTTTTACGTGATATGAATAGTTTTTATCTGTTAAATATAATTTTATAATATTAAGTAACAACACTACTTAACGAAATCTATACACACATATTTTATCCTAAATTAGAAAAAGATCCATCCATGTCTTATCATTAACATTTAAAAGGGATAATATGGAAAAAGATACTCTAAAACCTATAATATGGGATGATAAAAACAGTCAACTTATCCTCATAGATCAGAGAAAACTGCCCCATAAGTTGGAGTACTTCATATGTAATAACTACGAGGACGTTGCCTTTGCCATCGAGGATATGGTTGTAAGGGGCGCCCCTGCAATAGGGATAAGTGCAGCCTACGGGATGGCACTTGCAGAGATAAAGGGAGAGGATATTGAAAAAGCGTATCATAGGTTAAAAAACACGAGACCTACTGCTGTAAATCTATTCTGGGCTTTGGATAGGTGTATGAAGGCTTACAATAGCAACAGATCCATCCTTGATGAGGCGAAACTTATCCATGAAGAGGATAAAAAGGTATGTAGGAGGATAGGTGAAATAGGGGAGAGGGTTATTGAGGATGGAGATACTGTACTAACCCACTGTAACGCTGGAGCCCTTGCAACCTCTGCCTATGGAACTGCCCTAAGTGTTATAAGGTTTGCACACTATAGAGGAAAAAATATAAAGGTTATAGTTGATGAAACGAGGCCAAGATTACAGGGAGCAAAGTTGACAAGTTTCGAATTAAAGTATGAGGGAATCCCAGCGAAGATAATAACTGATAATACAGCAGGTTTTTTGATGAAAAGAGGGATGATAGATAAGGTTATAGTTGGAGCAGATAGAGTTTTAAGGGATTATACAGTTTTCAATAAGATAGGTACCTATTCCCTGGCTATACTTGCCAAATATCATAACATACCCTTCTATGTAGCCTCTCCAACATCAACCTTTGACTCTAAGAGTTCTATAGAGGATGTGATAATCGAGGAGAGGGATGAGAGGGAGGTACTCTATATAGATGGAGTGAGGATAGCACCTGAAGGTATGGGAGCCTACAACTACGCATTTGATATAACTCCCTTTGAGTTGATCACCGGGATCATTACAGAGAAGGAGATAATATACAACGAAGAGGATAGTAGGATAAAGGGTTAGTTAAGTTCATCAATACTTTCAACTTATAATTGGATGGATTAGAAAAATGATAGTAATAAAATTAAAAATAATAAAAAAATAATTTAAGAGTAAAAAATCCTTATAGAAAAAATTAACAAATCTTATATTTGTCCAACTATTCAAATAATTTAAATTTTTTCTACCCTAATTCCCATCAAAAAATTCTAATAAGAATAACAATAATTATAAAAATAAAACAATAATAACTACCCTACTTCCCATCAAAAGGATAGTTTAAAAAAATAATAAGAATTATAAAAATAATAAGATAAAAAATAAGAAAAAATTAAAAATAAAAACTTCTATTAATTCCGGATACAGAAATTTTAAAAATAAGATTGGAGGAGAATGATCCCATATATCTTCTAATACATGAATTCAGAATAAGATCTCATAATATTATCTAAGGGTTCAGAAGATCCTAAGGATATTTAAGAGTTTTTATATAGATTTTATACTGATTATTTTAATCATGTTTTTATTTAACAATTATTATTATTTTTCATTTTTTCATAGTTCTTTTAATCACTACTTGGTAAGAACTAACGTTAAATTTTTTCTATTTTCTGATTTTTAATTAAATTTTTTATAATTATTATTATTTTTATATGTCCATGATTTATGACATTTCCTATCAAAAATTTAAATATGCACCTCCTTTAACTTGCTCTTAGCCTTCCTCTTGAGGTAGTAGTTACCAAGGATCCCTGAGATAAAAGGTAGAGGAGTACCGATATACAGCAATCCACTGAACATTGCAAGGATCTTCTTATAAAACGGTATATCTAACTCATTCCTAAAGAACAGAGATTTAAGAAGTTTCTTCTCAGATTCGTAGACTATCTTATAACTCCAGAGTATTATATCCCAGAGAGGTGTAGGACTACCGCCGTAGGTAGTTTTTCTATTTACAATTGCTTTATAGAGGTCGTCCTTAGAGGTTCCCTCGAAGTAGGTACGTCCATTACCTACCATCTTTGCCAAATGTGCATCACTATTTCCTATGAAGGCAACAGGTTTCTTGTGGTAGTTTTCCATAACCTTTTCAAGGGCTATGTTGTTAATTATGCCGTCTCTGTGGTAGGCGTTAAATACCTCTACACCGTCTAGATCCAACTGAAATATCTTATCTCCCAGGGCATGACAGATAGGACTGTAGGGATGAGGTGCTATTGCTAAACCTCCCTGTTCATGGATCAACTCTATAGTCTCCTCTGCAGAGAGTCCCTTAGGAATCTCCTCATTTAAGTACAATCCTATAACTTCCCCATCCTTAGTCATTATCTCGCTTCCAACAACAACCTCTACCCCAAACTCCCTCTCAAGTTTCTGAGTCTCCAGCCCTCCCCTTATTGTATTGTGATCTGTAACTGCTATAACACTGAGACCCTTTTTCTTGGCGTACTTCATAACGTTCCTAGGTTCCTCTACAGAGTCTGGAAACTTCAACCCCATATACTTCATTATACCTGAATATTTGGTGTGGATATGTAGATCTCCCTTTGAATACTCCTTCTCCATCGTATCCCTCCTATTTAAACATACTTAGTACCTTGGGAATACACTCTATGAGATCCATAGGTGTGTAGTAGTATCCCTTTTCACTTAACAGCATATCCCCTGCATATCCATTTATATAAACTCCACAACATGCAGAGATAAACCCATCATTCTTAGAGAAGAGAGCACCCACTATACCACAGAGTACATCTCCAGTACCTCCTACAGTCATCCCTACATTACCAGTTTTGTTTATCTTTATCTTTTCACTGTTAAAAACTATGTCGTATCTACCCTTTAAGAGTATGGTGGATTTTATATCCTCCAACGAAGTAGGATCTTCAAGATCTATTCCCATATACTCAAACTCCCTCCTGTGAGGAGTAAATATAAAGTTCTCCTTAAACTCAAAATCCCTGTAGTCTATAACCTTTATAGCGTCTGCATCTATCACTACCTTCTTATCTCCGATCTCATTCAGATATCCATTTACAAACTCTTTAGTATCATCATTTGTCCCTAAACCACTTCCCAGAATTACTACATCATAACCTCTGGAGAGTTCCACAACCTCATCTATACAATCTCCACCTAAATAATCTCCCTCAACCTCATAACCTATAAGATGAGGATAATTCCTCAGAGCCTCTATGGTAGGTTTAACTGAAACTACTGTTGTTAGATCTACGATCTTTGAGGATGCCAATGCAGAGAGTATCGGTGCACCAAAGTACCTCTTAGAACCTCCTACTACTAAGACCTTCCCATTCTCACCTTTATGGGAATTAGGATCCCTCTTAGAGAGGGCGTACATATCTCCCCAACCTACCACATAGTGGGCTACTGTAGGAATGCCGATCTTTTTAATTACCGTTTTATTAACGTCATTCTCCATCTTGTTCCTGTGGAAGGTTACTATTAAATCTCCTTTTAATCCCTTAGTCTCAACATCTACAGATACTATTTTAACATTCCCTTTACATCTTAATCTATTTAGGCTATCTACTAAGGTTTTAAAGGGCTCCCTAAGTTCCCCCTTAATGCCAGTTCCAAGGAGGGCGTCTATAACGATTATATTATCCTCTCTGTTATTCTCAATCTCTCCTATTACTTCCAATATCCCTTCTATACATGGCGCCTCTCTAATATCAAGTCTAAAATCTAACTGAACTATATTTTTCAGTATCTTAAAGTTCTCCCCTGCCTCGTAGGTTTTTATAAACTCCTCTCTCCCAAGGAGTACAACTGTTAAAGTATCCTCAAAACTACAGTAATCTGTTAGATGACGGACTGCTGCAAACCCATCTCCCCCATTATTCCCAAGACCACAGAATACGTATACTCTATTTTTAGAGTCCCTCCTTAGATACTTTGAAACCCCCTCTGCAACAGATTTTCCAGCATTTTCCATTAGAAGTATCTTAGGAATGCCTAAGTATTCACAGTTGTTATCTACTATATTCATTTCCTTTGGAGTGATATACTCCCTAAATTTCTTACTGTAGTACTCCCTTAAAAGTTTGTAGAATATCTCTAAATTATCCATAGGGATCATTTTTTTAATTTATGTTAAATATTTTAGTTGGGATAGTTTTTATAGTTTTCTTAAAGGATTAATTTTGTATAATATCTTTTACTAAATTAATGAAAATAAAAAATAAAAAAATAAGATCTAAATAACCTGGACGTCTGGAGAAAAAACTAATAATTCCCTCGTTAACAGAGGTTCTATTATAAAGTTTATAATACTACCCCAATTCCCATTAAGATAGTGATTAAAAATATATAATAATTATTATTATGATAAAAATAATAAAAGTTTTAAGAGGAATAATATAAAAGGAATAAAATTCTGATAGATGTAAAAATATAACCTTTTTTGGACACACTGAAAAACAAGTAGGATTACTTTTTAATTTTTAGTTTTTATTCTTATTTTTTATTTTATTATTATTTTTTATATTATCACGTTGGTGGGAACTAGGGTTTATAATACTCCATTTTAATTACTTAAGGGATCTGAAATACTTCAAAAGATCAAAAACTGAGAGTGTACCTACTACCTCCCTATTTTCATTAACCACAGGATAGCCTACAACCTCCTTCTTTATCATCTCCTCTATTAAATCCTCAAAGATCTCTTCATCCTCCTCTAACACCTTTATCTCATCGATATAGAGCATGAGATCCTCCACCTTTGAATGTTTACATCCCACCATTAGATCCAGGGCTCTAACCCATCCCTCAAGTTTCCCATCTTCAACTACTGGAGCGTAGGTTTTGTTCTTTCTATACATCAACTCAATAGCCTCCCCTCCCACCATATCGGGAGACAGTGTTATAAAATCTCTATTCATTATCTCTTTAACCTTAGGCATCTTTACCCTCGGAATTTTTTGTTATTAATAAGAAATATACAGTGTATCGAGTCTTTCCTACTCTATTTAGTATTTAAGAGTATCTTGAAGAGATTAATAAATAATAATAATCTGGATTACTTTTTCATATAACTTCCTTTAAATAACAATGATATTTTTTATTTTTATGATTTTATTTATTTTTTAACTTTGTTTTTAATATTATTTTAATATTTAACTCTAATTCCCATCAAAAAATCCTGATAAGAATAGCAATAATTATAATAAAAAAGTTAATTATAATAAAAATATAAAAAGAAGATATTAAAATCAAAATAAGAGATAAATAATCACCTCCTAGGACGCTCTAAGACACTATGGAAGTGGAGTAGATCCTTCTTAGCAGGTTGCTATTATTAATTTTGTTAAAAGTATTATATTTTAATTATAACCTTAGTTCCCACCAAGGAGTAATTAAAAAATAATAAAAGATAATCAATATAATTATAAATCATAATGAAAATAATCAATATAAAACCTATTCTTTTAAAGATCTTTCCGAACCTTTAGGTAAGATAGAAAATCATATTCTGATATCCACTAATTAGAAGGTATTCAGAGGATCATTCTCCTCCAATCTTCTTTTTAAAAATGTTATATCTGGGTTATAGAAGTTTTTATTTTAAACATTTTCTTTATTTTTTTATCTTATTATTTTTTATAATTATTTTTATTATTTTTTAAACTATTCTTTTGATGGGAAGTAGGGTTTTAATTATAATTTTTATTATTTAAATCATTACTTTAATGAAAATTAAGGTTTTAATATCTATAATAATCATTTATTACTTTATTAAGATCATTTCGATAATTGTTTATCCAAATATTGTAAAAATTCTCTATTAAAGGTGAAAACGTTGAAGGTGGCTGCACTCTACTCTGGAGGAAAGGATTCTGCATATGCCCTGTGGTGGGCGCTACATCAAGGCTGGGACGTTAAGTACTTAGTAAATGTAGTACCTGAAAACAGAGAGAGTTATATGTTCCATGTTCCCAATGTAGAGTTAACAGAGTTAGTCTCCCAGAGTACAGGTATCCCCCTTGTAAGGGTATATACTAAGGGAGAGAAGGAGAAAGAGGTACTGGATCTAAAGAGAGCCTTAGAGAAGTTGGATATTGATGGAGTGGTTAGTGGGGCGATTGCAAGTGAATACCAGAGGAGGAGGATAGACCACATATGTGAGGAGTTAGGTATAAGGTCCTTCGCTCCACTCTGGCACAAGGACCAGGAGTTGATACTTAGAGATGCTGTCAAGTTCTTCCAGTTTAAGATCGTCAGTGTGTCTGCATACGGGTTAGGGAAGGAGTATCTTGGAAAAACTATCGATGAGAACAATCTCCAAAAGTTAATAGAAGTTATGGAGAGGTATGGGATAAATAAAGCCTTTGAGGGTGGAGAGGCTGAGACCTTTGTCTTCGATGCACCTTACTTTAAAAAGAAGATAGTTGTAGTAGATTACGAGATCCTCTGGGATGGAAGATCTGGAGTTTATATAGTCAAAGAGGCCAAACTAGTTGATAAGTACTAACATAGAGTCCTATGGGATGCTGGGATACTGAGGGTACTGTTACAGTTGGGACATTGAATTGTAGTTTCCCCAGATTTGTAGTTTGCCTCAAAGGGTTTTTTACAGTTAGGACACAGCCATATCCTCTTGGAGGTTTTCACACATTCTCCAATATCGCCAACTGTTGGATACCTTTCACAGGATCTATCGCTGTTGTCCTTCTTATACCTAAAAAAAGATTCAACTGTACTTAGATATAGATTTACAGTAGATTTGTTTATACACTCCTCCCCACCACATATGGGACAGAGGATTTTTAACTCCTTTTTATCTTTAGTACTCATGATATAACCTCACTGGAAATAATATTACTGATATTTTATCTATTACAATAGTTTATAAATACTTTGTTTAGAGACTGCATATAGTAAAAATCTGATAAAAACAATTTTCCTAGAATTGAGCATTTCATATTTTTTATTTTTAATTAATTATTATTTTTTTAATAATAATTTTTACTTTTAACTTTTATATATAATTAGAAGTAAGTTTACCATTTTTATAGGATTACTTTATTATTACTGACAATCCAATAAATACCTTTCTTTTATTATGGTGAAAAAATATGATCTACTGTTTAGGTCCTAAAGGAAGTTACTCTGAAATGGCTGCTAAAATATTCTCTAAAATCCTGGGAAAAAATACTATAGTATGTTGCAACTCTATATACGATGTTTTTCAGGCGTTAGAAAACAGTGAAAATGACGCTTATGGTGTTGTACCATCTGAGAACTCCATAGAAGGATCTGTATCTCTTACCCAGGATCTACTATTGGAGTTCTACGACAAGATCAGAATATATGGAGAGTTGGATATAAATATTAATCACTGTCTAGTGGGATATAACAAAGAAAAGATAAAGAGAGTATACTCCCATCCCCAGGCACTTGCCCAGTGTAGAAAGTATATAAAAAAGCATGGTTGGGAAGTTGTGCCAGTATCCAGTACCGCCAAGGCTGTTAAGTTGGTTAGATCTCTAGGAAGTGAAGAGGTTGGAGCAATTGCCTCAAAGGAGGCTGCTAAACTCTACAATTTAAAGGTCCTTGAGGAGGGAATACAGGATTACAGAAACAACACCACAAGGTTTATACTTATTGGAAGAAAAGGATCAAAGTTGGAGTTAAAGGGAGATGAGACGAAAAAATCTACAGTTATAGTAAAACTGATAGAGGATAGGCCAGGTGCTCTATACGAGATATTAAAGGTATTCAACGATTTTAAGGTCAATTTAACGAGGATAGAGTCAAGGCCCTCAAAGGAGGAGTTGGGCAACTATATATTCTACATCGACTACATAACTCCTGACAATGAGGAGGATCTTATAGAGGCGTTAAAGAGGCATGTGGCATATATAAAACATTTAGGAAGTTATAGGGTTTTTAGTAGGGGTTGATCTATTTTTTAAGGGATGCTATAATCAAGTATCATTAAACTAATAAAAATAATAAAAAGAATAATTAAAATCAGAATGATAGTTTAAAAGAATTAAATAAAAATAAAAAATAATTATATAAAATTAAAAACTTTTCTAATCAAAAGTTAATAAAGAAAGTTAGATGAAATTATTATATTTACTTTTTTATCTCCATTATTTTTATTATGGTTATTATTTTTATTATTCTTCTAATTACAATCTTGATGGGAACTGAGGTTTATTCTTATTTTTTATTAAGATTTTTGATAGGGAACTTAAATAGTAAAAAATTAAAAAAAACAAAAGAGTGTAAAAGATTCTGTTATAACAAATTATTATCTTTTAACCGGCAAATATTTACTCCTTTTAACAATTTTAACATTTATAGAGATTTTAGACGTGTTATTTCAATATAGTGAAAACCAAAAATAAAAATTTTTAATTACAAACCTCCATCTAACTTATTTACAATCTCTTTAATCTCCTCTACCTTCTCCTTCATGATCTCCTCAGTATCTCCCTCCAAGTTCAACCTTAGGAGAGGTTCAGTGTTGGAGGGCCTTATGTTGAACCACCAACCTTTACAGTACACAGAGAGTCCATCTAATTCCTCTATTTCACAGTTCTTATATATCTCCTTCAGTCCCTCCAGTATCCTTCTCTGATCCTTTACCTTGAAGTTTATCTCGCCACTGTGGTAGTACTTCTTATACTCCCTCCATATCTTTGAGAGAGGTTCCCCTCTCTCCTCCATAGTGGACAGTATGTAGTTTAAGGCGATTAAGGGACCTTCGAAGTATCCTATCTCCTTGAAGTAGAAGTGATTTGAAAGTTCCCCTGCAAACTCCCCATCTATCTCCTGCATAAGTTTCTTTATAAAGTAGTGTCCCACCCTACTCTTTACAGGAATTCCTCCGTATCTCTCTATTACCTCGGGAACAACCTTACTACACCTTAGATCGTATATTATCTTTACCCCCTCCTTTTCCCTCAGTATCTCCCTGGATATTATGGCAGTGATCATATCCCCCTGGAGAACATCACCTCTCTCATCAACTATACCTATTCTGTCCCCATCTCCATCGAAGATTATCCCAATATCACAGTTGTTATCCCTTACAGTTTTTATAATATCCCTTAGACAGGAGATCTTCAAGGTATCAGGTTGATGTGCCGGAAAGGTTCCATCTGGGTAGTCGTTTATAAATATATGGTCCTTCAACAACTCCTCCAGTATCTCCTTCTCTACAATGGAGGTACTGCCGTTGGCAAAATCAACTGCCACCTTTATATCGTAGGAATTACACCTCTTTAAAAAGAATCTCTTATACTCCGATGAGACATCAACCTTTAACTCCTCTAAATCTATCTCCTCAACTTCCCTCCTTTGGGAATCTTCTAATTTCTCCTTTTTAAATATTGGCTTTATCTCCTCTACTGGAGATATAGGGAGTGCATTCCTATCACACATTTTAAAACCTGTATACTCTGGAGGGTTGTGAGAGGCAGTTATAATTACTCCTAAGTCATATCTATTCCTTGTGCCGAAGTACATAAGGGGCGTAGATATGGTACCTCCGTAGGATACCTTACCTCCAGATTCCATTATACCAAATATAAATGGTTTCAGGAGTTCCTTTGAACCTATCCTTACATCGTTGGCGACAAGTATATTCTTGTATCCCTCTCCTAGAACTCTACCTAAGGAGTATGCAAAGTTCTCATCTAGTTGTTCCCTAAATATGCCCCTTATATCATAGGCTTTAAATACCAAGGTATCACCTAAGTACTGAGAATATTAAATTTATTATTTTTATTTTAATATTTATAAAATGGGAGAAAGATTTTTTCTTAATTTTTATAAATATTATTATAATCATTATTTTTATTATTTGAATAACAATTCTATTACAGGGATAAAATGCTAAAAACTGAAAACCTCTCTGTTGGATATGGTAACTACATTGTAGTAGAAGGCATAAACTTAGAGATAAAGGAGAGGGAGATACTCTGTATAATAGGACCTAATGGAGCGGGAAAATCTACACTTCTAAAGACCATAGCCACATATTTAGAACCTAAGGGAGGAGTTGTCTATTTAAACGGTAGAAATATTCACAGGTTATCTCCCAAGGAAATTGCAAGGGAGATGTCTGTAGTACTAACCGAGAGGGTTAATCCAGGTAATCTAACTGGGTACGATATCGTTGCTATAGGTAGACATCCCTATACAGATATATTTGGAAGATTAAGTGAGAGGGATAGGGAGGTAATAGAGTACGCAGCGAAATCTGTAAATGCAACACATCTGTTAAGTAAGAACTTCTTTGAGATGAGTGATGGAGAGAGGCAAAAGATAATGATAGCGAGAGCCCTCGCCCAGGAACCTAAGGTACTCATATTAGATGAACCTACAAGTTTTCTAGATGCAAAACATAAGATAGAACTAACTATACTACTTAGAAAACTTGCAATAGAGAACAACTTGGCGATAGTGGTTACACTACATGATATAGAGTTGGCCCTTAGGATAGCAGATAAGATGGCTCTTATTAAAGATGGTAGAATTATCGCCTATGGATGTCCAGAGGATGTCATGAAGAGGGAGGTTGTAAATAATCTTTACGATTTGAAGAGTGCAAACTACAGTGAGGTGTTGGGATACTTCGAGTTGAAATCCTCTGGGAGGAGGAACTGTAAGGTATTTCTAATATGTGGAGGGGGCACAGGTGCCAATGTAATGAGGTTCCTCGTTAAAAATGGATACAAGGTGGCTGTTGGAGTACTCCATAAAAACGATATAGACTATACAGTTGCTGAAACTATGGGACTGGAGATAGTGGAGGAGGAGCCTTATAATCCTATATCCCAGAGGAGTTATGAGAGGGCATTAGAGGAAATCAGATCCTCCGATGTTATTATATATACAGATTTTCCCCTTGGAGAGATGAATAAGTTAAATAGGGAACTTGTGGAGGAGAGTATAAAACTTGGTAAGTACATGATAAAGTACGATGGATGTGTGGAGAGGTTGAAGGAAAGGTTAAATGAGTATTATAACTATTCTAACCTCTAACAGTTTATATATTTTGTATTTTCTGTAAGTGTTATAGTTTTTATATTAATGTTTATAATAGAAATCTTTATATAATATTCTTTTAATTATTTAAAACATTCAAAAAATTTTGAATGTTCTATATTTTTTAAACAAAAGTATTACCTGTGAAACTATGGAGGAGATCAAAGAGACAATTATTGAATTATTCTCCGATATTGCAGAGATACATGGACATAGTAGATCCCTTGGAAAGATCTACGCAATTCTCTACCTCGCCGACAAACCTCTCTGTATAGAGGATATAGTTAAGGAGTTGGGGATGAGTAAGGGAAATGTAAGTATGAATCTGAACAAACTTGAGGAGATAGGTCTTGTTAAAAAGATCTGGATAAAGGGAGATAGGAGAAACTACTACAGATGTGTGGGAGGTTTCTCCTCCTACAAAGATATCGTTAAAAGGAAGTACGAGACTATCTCCAGAGCCTGTGATAAGTTGGAGAAGTTAAAAAAGAAGTACAATATTGGTGAAAATGACAGTATCTCTAAAAAGTTGAAACGTATTGAACGTATGAGAGAGGTGTCAAGGAGAGTGTTGGAGGTGCTTGAGGAGATAGATAAAGATCTCGGTGAAGAGATATGATCGAAGATATACTGAGAAAAATTGCTATCTTTTCAGAGAGAAGGCCCTTCCTTATGTTAGTGATCATTTTAATAATCACTATCTTTGCAGGGATAGGGGCAACGAAGGTTAAATTTCAAACAGCCTTTGAGAAAATGCTCCCACAGGATAATCCTGTTATAGAGACACTCTACGAGGTAAGAGACAACTTTGGAGGTACAGATATTATATCCATCTGTATAAAGTTGAAACCTTCAGATAGTTCAGATAAGGTGAATGACATAAGAGATCCTAGGGTTCTAAGGTATATAAAAATTCTAGAGGCTGATCTGGAGGAAATAGATGGTATTACAGGTGTAAATTCTCCTGTGGATGTTATAATTGAGAGAAATAACGGGACTGTTCCCAATGACATAGAGACTGTAAAGGAGATCTACAACTCACTGCCAGAGGATGCTAGAAATGGAATTTTCAATCATGACTACTCCATGGTTGTGGTAAATGCCTACACAGATGCAGGAGGAGATCAGGAAAAACTTATGGAAGTTATGAAGGACATCTATCAACGAATTGAAGATTCACCTGTCCCTCCTGGTATTGAGGTAGTATGTACAGGTACTCCTCCTATGAGAAGACTTCTGGATAATCTTATGAGGGAGAGTCAGATATTCACAACCTTAATCGGTGGAATAGGTGTATTAATTGTACTCTTCTTCTACTTTAGGAAGCCCCTCTCCACCATCATGCCCCTGATACCTATAGTAATAGCGGTGATATGGACAGGAGGTGCTATGGGATTACTTGGCATCCCTGTAGATATGGCGACTGCAGGTATAGGTTCCCTACTCCTCGGTATAGGTATAGACTACGGTATTCACCTTATGCACAGGTACGAGGAGGAGCGTAAGAAGGGGAGGGATGTGGCAGAATCTATAGAAACCGCAGTTGTAAGTACTGGGATGGCTGTGATGGCCACTACAGCAACGACAGTTGCTGGTTTCTTAGCCCTTGTAATCGCCCCTCTACCTATGATGGCAAACTTAGGTAAGGTATGTGCATTGGGTATAACCTTCTGTATGATCTGTGTAATCACTCTACTTCCAGCACTCCTCGTCATCGAGGAGAGGTATATACTACCCCTGTTTAAAAAGGAGAGGTAATTAGGTGATACTGTGATATCTAAGAGAGGTTTTGGAGTACTGTTGATACTGATGATAATAGTAATTACAAATGTAGAGGCTCTAAGTTTAGGAGAACTTCAATACTCCCCTGAAGTTATATACCCTGGAGATGATGTAGATCTCTGGATCAAGGTAACTAACAACGATGAGAAGGATTTAAAAAATATAGAGGTGTCTATTAAACCTCACTATCCCTTCGAGTTGAGACAGGTTAATCCCAAGAAGGGAACCGCAGTAATACATCACCTGAATCCTGGGGAGAGTGATATAGTATACTTTAAACTTCACATAGATGAAAGTGCAATATCGAGAGAGTATAGACTGGATATAACAGTTTCCTACGACAAGATTGAATATGATAAAGGAGAGGAGATAGTAACTCACTATAATTGGACAAAGGTATACTACATTCCCGTTTATGGTACTCCAAACTTTGAGATAGAATTAATTAATAATTCTCCATCACTTACCCCTGGAAAGACAGAGAGGATCTCACTTCTAATATACAATAAAGGTACTGGGAAGGCTAAAGAGTGTACCCTATCCATCGGAGGTAATCAGTATATATCCCCTGTTGGTAGCACGAAATTTTACCTAGGTACTGTTAAACCCCAGGGGAGAAAACTTATAAACCTAAGGTTATACACCAATGGAGGCACACCTGAGGGGACCTATATTATCCCTGCAACTCTATCCTGGATAGATGAAGGAGGTAAAGTGAAAAGTGAAAACATAAACATAGGACTGACTGTTAAGGGAGATGTTCTATTAGGTGTCTCAAATGTGATCACCACTCCAAGGGAGATCAAGCCTGGAGATACCTATGTAAGGATAGATGTTACAGTGACCAACAACGGCCATGGGGAAGCAAAGGATGTAAAAGTACATCTAAAAACCTCCTACCCATTCCGGGACAGTTGGAGTAGTGCAAACTTTAAAGGTATTGGAACACTGAAGGGAGGGGAGAGTAAAACTGTCTCATTTACTGTAGATGTTGATAAATCTGCCACCTCTAAGCATTACAAGGTTCCCATCTATATGGAGTACTTAGATGTATTCAACAGAAGACACAACACAACAGAAACCATAGATATATACGTTAAATCAAAACCAGTACTTGAGATCCTCTCAAAGGAGTACACTGTAAAGGCAGGAAAGGATAATATACTTCTGATAACTGTAAAGAATGTAGGTAATGAAAAGGCGGAAGGAGTAAGGATAACTGCCATTAGAAACAGTGCCCAACCTTTTGACTATCCTAAGAAAAGTGATACAGTAGGTACATTAAACCCAGGAGAAAATGGAACTGGTGCCATCGTTGTCAGTGTAGATAGAGATGCACTACCTAAGGAGTACATTATTACCCTTGAGATAAGGGCAATTGGAGATAGGGATAAGGGAGATAACAACGTCTATATTACTCAGAAGAGTATAAAGGTTAAGGTTGAAAAAGGAGGAGGTGGGATACCTCTTCTCTTGTATTATGGAGTTATAGGGATGATAGTGGCAGGAGGAATGATTTATTATTTCAGGGAAAATCTAGATAAAAACTAAATTACCCTAATTCCCATCAAAAAATTCTAATAAGAATAACAATAATTATAAAAAATAAAAATATAAAAAGAAGTATTAAAATTATTGAAATCAAAACAAGAGATAAATAATTTCTCCTAGGACGCTCTAAGATACTGTAGGGATAAAGCAGATCCTCCCTAACAGTCTGCTATTATCAACTTTATTATTTTTTTTATTATCTAAATCTTACTTTGATGGAAATTAAGGTTTATTTTATTATTATTCCTCTTAAGATTTTTATTATTTTTTTATTATGATTATTATTTTTATTATTATTTTTTTAATCACAATCTTGATGGGAACTAGGGTATAATATTTATTCATTACTTTTATTGTCATTATTATTTTTATATAAGTTCAAGATTTTATTAGATAATAACAAAAAAATCTGGTGAGTAAATGGAGATAATAGAGAAGGCTATAAACAGTCTAAGAAATGGAAAGATAGTACTTGTCTACGACAGCGATGATAGAGAGGGAGAAACTGACATGGTTGTAGTTTCGGAGAAGATAACACCTGAACATATAAAGAGTATGAGAAAGGATGGTGGCGGCCTTATATGTACTGCAGTACATCCGGAGATCTGCAACGCCATAGGCATTCCCTTTATGGTAGATGTACTCCTTGAAGCCTCAAAGAGATACCCATTACTGAAAGAACTCTATCCTTCTGATATTCCATATGATGAGAAATCCTCTTTCTCTATTACTATAAACCATAGAAGGACATTTACAGGTATTACAGATAGAGATAGAGCGTACACCATAAGAAAACTTGCTGATCTTTGTAAGGAGAAGAGGTTTAACGACTTCGGCAAAGAATTCAGATCTCCAGGGCATGTTATTCTCCTAAGGGCTGCTGAAGGTCTTGTTAGGAGTAGAAGGGGCCATACAGAGATGACAGTGGCCCTTGCAGAGTTGGCAAATATGACTCCAATTACCACCATCTGTGAGATGATGGGAGATGATGGCTACGCCATGAATAAGAGTGAGGCTAGGAAGTATGCAGAGAAACACAACTTAGTATTTTTAAGTGGGGAAGATATTATAAACTACTACCTCGAGAGGATATAGTTATAGGTGGTATTATGGCTGTAAAGGTAGGTATTGCTGATACTACCTTTGCAAGGGTAGATATGGCATCTGCTGCGATAAAAAAACTTAAGGAGTTAACACCGAAGATAAAGATAATTAGATATACAGTACCTGGGATAAAGGATCTACCTGTGGCCTGTAAAAAACTTATTGAGGAGGAGAACTGTGAGATTGTAATGGCCCTTGGAATGCCTGGGAAGGAGGAGAAAGATAAAGTATGTGCCCATGAGGCTTCCCAGGGTATTATGATGGCCCAACTTATGACCAACAAACATATTATAGAGGTATTTGTCCATGAAGACGAGGCTAAAGATGAAAAGGAGTTAGAGTGGCTTGCAAAGAGGAGGGCAGAGGAGCACGCCGAGAATGTATACTATCTACTTTTCAATAGAAAGTTCTTAGAGAAAAATGCTGGTAAGGGATTGAGACAGGGGTTTGAAGATGTTGGGCCTGCTAGAGAATAAATTGTTTTAAATTTTAAACGATGGATAGGTTTTTATAGGATGAAAACAACAATAGATAAAAACACTTCTGTGCGGGGAGTTGGGCCCCCCTAAGTGGAGTCGAGGTTCTACGGAATAAGACTCAAGTCCATTTATGAGAGGGTAATGGAATATCCCATTACCTTCGTAAATGGACAGGCCCATAAATAGCGTATGAAATATGGTGAATAGAATGTCATTCAATAGTCAAAGAAATAATAGAAAAATACCTGTAGTTGAGGGGAAGGAGTATAAGGTAACAATTGAGGACATGGGAAGAGGAGGAGATGGAATAGCAAGAGTAGAAGGATTTGTTGTTTTTGTCCCCAATACTACAAAGGGAGAAACAATTACAGTTAAAATAACTGCAGTAAAGGATAGATTTGCCTTTGGAGAGAGGGTATAATATATCCTTTAAATTCTCTTTTTTATAATTTTTTATTTTTTATTAGGCATCAGATTTTAGAAGTTTCTCATCCCCATTCAGCCGGGGACAACTTCATCATCTGCCTGGAACTTAGTTTTAATTAGGTATATACTCCTCTAAAACGTTGAGGAGATCTTTTATTAACTTTTTCTCATTTACAGCATCTAGTTCAAAGTTAGATCTGATTATAGCATACGTATTAACATTGTTTATACTTATAGGTAATATATGGATATAATAATTTTCAAATTTAATAGATATTTTTTTAGGTTTATTCTTCGATAACTTATGAGTACGTTGAAATAGAGCACTGTACTTTGCAGAGATTTCGTCAGGATTTCTAATTGTAGATACTATAGGAAGTCCCTCTTCGGAGGTTATAGTTATACTTGTTACATCATTCTCCAATGCCACTTCTATAAGGTCGAACTTATTTGATAACTTTTCATTACTGATATTTATACTTTCAGTCGTATATCTTTTTAATTCTAACAAACTATTAACGATTTCATCTTCAAGTTTCTCTTTTTCTAACAATCTCTCCTTTTCTTTTTTAATAGTATATATATACCATCCTAACATTATTACTACCAAACCTATTAAAAAAAGTATAAGAAATAAAAATATAGAATCCATAATAGCACCTATTTTTGCACTATCTCAATATTTATCTTTGGATTTATCTCTATAACATACTGAGATAGTATATCTTCTATATCTTTTTTAATTTTTTCTACCTTTATATTTCTAAATAATCTCCCACGATAGAATATAAATCCAAGTAATGATTTAGGTATTATTTTTATGTTGCAGACACAATGGTACCCCTCGTTATAATATACCTCCATATCTATCTCAAAACTTTTTACATACTTACAACTTTCTAAATAAGAACGTATTTTTTCCTCTAGATCTTTTTTAATGCCTTCTAATTCTTCATAGGATGGCTCAAAAACATTTTTAATAAGATTTTCTATAGATTCTTCATCTGGTAATGTAATGTTAAGTTTCTCTAAAAGTTTCTCTTTATCAAGAGGTATCTCTTCCTCTATTTCTTCTATTTCTTCGCTTATTTCTTCTTTGGTATCTTCTATGTCGTTATCCTCACTAATTTCATCATCTTCTTTTAACGATTCGATATCAACTAGTGCCATCTGTGGATAGTATTCTATAAGTATCTCTACTTTATCTTCATTGTATTCAAAAATATCAACTACAATATCGGGATAGGATAAAAGTTTTTTAATCATGAAACATGCCTCTTTACCAAATAGAACTTTGTTGTTATACTCATAAGCGGCCAGTATAGGTGTTTTATCTTTATACACTATATAGCCCTTTTTATATCCATCTTCATCCTTTTTAAATATCTCCACTAGTGTATATCCTTTCAAGTAATCAGTATATTCCTTTCCCACATTCATCTTTAAAGGTTTACCTTCAGGTATCATCAATACTATATCGTAATAGTGGAACTTTTTTTCAGATTCTACTTCTTTTTCAGAACTTTTTTTCACGTCTTTACTTAAAAACATCTCTTTGTATACATCCATCATCGTATTTAATTTTTCTATAGGATATTCATATACCTCTATTATAGGTTTGTTATTTTTCATCCTCTCTATGTACTCTATAGCCTTGTCTCCAAAGGCTTCTATATCGTTATAGTTGTAGTAGTAACCAACAACAACTCCATTTTTCAGAAAGATATATCCCTCTTCAAAGCCTTTATCCCTCCTTATTGAAAGTTTAATATATCCCGTAAAATCCTTTAATTCTTTCAGTATTTCATCTACATTTTTATCTTCCACTATTTTAATTAATTTTCCCTCTATAATATATACTGTCATAATACTTCACCTTAAAGAAGATCATTATATAATGTTTATTTATAATTATTTTAGTATGTTTTGATTTTTCCGTTAGTAGCGAATTTCATTATTGTTAATTTTTTGTGATATTGTAATTATAAACTCTTAATAAATAAAAATAGTAAATTTATAACCTAGTTTACCTTATTCTACTATAACGTAATAAATAATATTTATAAAAATTAAAAAATATTTAAATTTTTAAATTAAAAACAAATCTCTAAAATTAAACAGAGAAAGATAGCTAGAGAAAGAATACCTTCCCGAAAACTTTTGAAAAACTTACTTCTAAATTATAATTATAAGTTAATAGGACCTAACAATAAGTGAATCTCATCCTCCAAGTAGTATATAGGTTATACTAAAAAAAAGGATAACATAAAGAATTTTTAGACTATTTTATTTTATACACATAATAATCTAGTAAATACTACTAAAAAACAAGAACGGTAAAAATTATGGAAATAGGGCTAACGTTGATAGCACATAATAGAGTAGGTACCTTACATAGAGTAACAGGTATTATTTCAAAGTTAGGGGGAAATATAACCTATACGCAGCAGTTTATAAGAAACGATGATACTGGACTGATCTATATGGAGATAGAGAATATAGAAGATAAGGATAACCTCTTAAATACTTTAAAAAATTTAGAGGGAATAATAGAGGTAGAGATCCACTCTACCCTTAAAAAGATCTTTGGGAAGAGGATAATAATAATAGGAGGAGGTGCTCAAGTCTCCCAGGTCGCCTTAGGGGCGATAATAGAGGCAGATAGACATAACATCCGAGGGGAGAGAATAAGTATAGATACTATCCCTATAGTTGGAGAGGAGAATTTAGCCAATGCAGTGCTTTCAGTTGAAAAACTTCCAAGAGTAGGATTGTTAGTTCTCGCTGGATCCCTTATGGGTGGGAAGATAACTGAAGCTATTAAAAGACTGAAAGAGAGAACTGGTATTTATGTTATCTC
Source organism: Methanofervidicoccus sp. A16 (assembly GCF_003351865.1). NCBI lineage: Archaea > Methanobacteriati > Methanobacteriota > Methanococci > Methanococcales > Methanofervidicoccus > Methanofervidicoccus sp. A16. The sequence goes on from NZ_CP022242.1 coordinate 411,718, forward strand.
CTTGAAGATGTTTGGTAGTGTTCCTAAGGTGGTAGATCTAGTGGTAACTGATCCTGTACAGGCTGGAGTAATAGCAGTGATGACAGTTGCAGAGACTGCAAAATTTGATATTAATAAAGTTAGAGGGAAGGTTATCTAAGTATTGATTATACTCTGAACTTACTTACATTCTCGGAGACCTCTTCTGATATCCTAGCAAGTTCCTCGATAGCCTTACTGACCTCCTCAACAACTCCATTCTGCTCTTCAGCACTAGCGGTCAACTCTTCTGCAGTTGCTGCAAACTCCTCAGAGATAGAGGCGATATCTTGGACGTTTCTGAGGGCGCTGTGGATGTTGTTGTTGGACTCTTCAGCATGTTCCTTAATAACGTTTATCTTCTCCAACGCAGTATAGGCACCATCCTTGATCTTGAGGAATGCACTATTTACCTCATCTATTGCAATAACTCCTTTGTCAACCTCATCCTTTCCAGTTAGACCTAGATCTACAGTTTTCTCAATCTTACTCTGTATCTCTGAAATGGTTCTCTTAATATCGTCTACAGACTTCCCGATCTCCTCCGCCAGGGACTTGATCTCACTTGCAACAACTGCGAAACCTCTCCCAGCCTCTCCGGCCCTGGCAGCCTCTATGGAGGCGTTAAGGGCCAGGAGTCCAGTTTGCTCTGCAATGTCTTTAATGAGTACTGTAATCTCGTTGATCTTCTTACTCTCCTCTCCAAGTTCCTGGATGGCCTTACCTAACTCGTCTATTACATTTGCGATATTCTGCATGGTTGTTATTGCATTTTCTACCTTCTTTACACCCTCCTCTGAGTAGTTACTTACTTCCTCTGCAGCCTTTACCCCTTCTTCTGCACTCTGGGCTGTGTTCTCAATTAACCTGGTAGTGTCCTCCAACTCCTGAGAGATGTCCTGGAGTTTTGTGGACTGGTCTGTGGCTGCAGTGGCTACCTGGGAGGCTGCGTCTGCCACCTGGTCTGAGATCTCCTTTGCCTTTTCTGCTTCTTCTTTAAGTCTGTCAATTTCATCGTTTAGTCTGTCTATATGGTCTCTTAAGTCTTTAATAAGTTGTGCTACGTTTTCCACTGCTTTGTTAATCGTATCTCCTATGAGTTTAAACTCACCTACTTCTTTCATTCTAACGGTGAAATCTCCATTAGCCAAACTATTCATAACCTCAGATATTCTATCAAACAGATTTCTTAATTTTTCTTCTTTCTCCATTTCTTTCTCCATATCTTCTCTGAGATTATTAAGCACCTTCAGTATGTTATTATATATTTTTCCTATTTCATCATTGTAGAACCTCACTTTAGGCTCCACGTTATAGTTCCTATTGGCCATTTCGTCGGTGATCCTATCTAACTCTTCCAAATGCCTAATAACAGTTCTTCTGATAAATACTATAGAGACGACTGCTATTAAGAGTCCAGCAATACCTCCCATAGTAAGCATATTGTCCAATAAGGACATTTCTTTTTCTATCTCTTCAGTGTACATCCCTACAGCCTTATGCATTTCAGCGAATATCTCCATATTATGATCTTTTATATATTCCAATGCCTCCTTAAACTCTGGATCACTAGGATTCTTTGTGTAGATTATTTTAACCTTCTCATAGAATGGATCCCAGAGTTCTTTAACTTTAAGTAACTGTTGTTTGATATTTTCTGGAGCGGGAGGAATTCCTCTCTCAGGGTTGCCGTTAATTAGATCCTTTAGGGTCTTATCAAACTCCTCTGCACTTTTCATCATTTTTTCTTTATATTCTAAATGTCCCATACTAACCATAAGTGCATATTTCGCTGTATTTACTACTAACGTTCTCTGCTTTCCTGCAACACCTACAATCCTCCCATCTTTTATTATGTCTTTACTCATTACAATAGCAAAAGCAGCAATACTTAGAAAGATGATAATTAATAGAGCCATGCTGATGCATAGTCTTGTTTTTACAGACATATTGCTGAGTTTCATAGGTCACCTCTTCTATATTATATAGTCAAATGGTGTAATCAAATTCATAAATATTCAGATATATAGGGACCTAGTTTTATAAACATTATGATAAATATACATTACTAAAAAATTCGACATTTTAAATTATATCCTTTTAAATTATATCCTTTCCACCTTCCAGAAAGAGAATAATAAAATATCCCACCTCCAATACATTTCTATGGGTACGGGAGGAACAGATTCTGAATAAATTATCTATTTTAGACTTTAGAAGTGCATCAGGGATTTCATCCCCTCATCTAAATTATTTTTATTTTTTATATAAATTATTTATAAATATTTTTATATTTTTAATGTAAAAAATTAAAAAAGAGTTATTTAAGAAGACCTGCTGCATCCAATGCCAATTTAACCTCTTCAGTTGAGGCTCCTTTTTTGATATCTACCTTCTTCTCAGTTGGCTCTATGTGTTTTATATTACATCTTCTCCTTTTGACATTTCCATCTACTAGTACAAAGTTTTTATCTATTACATCTACTATAACGCAGATTTTTCCTGCCTCTTTTCCCATTGTTTTAACACATACTCTTCCCACTTCAATTGCTGCCATTTTTTTCACCCTTTCTATTTTTTAAACTATCTATACATTTACAGATGATACCAAATACACCCTCTACATCCCAGCGGGATGTATCTATAACTATGTGATATATAGAGAGATCCTCTAGATCTATGTTGTATATCTCTTTATAACGTTTTTTCTCACTTTTTTCTCTCTCTATCATTTCAGATAAGGATGTTTCTATATCCTTATTTTCCCTCTCACTTACCCTCTTACACCTAACCATTGGAGGTGCCTTTAGCCATATAGAGAGTGTAGGTTCTATGTTATATCTCTTCAATATCCATGCAGCGAGTCGTCCCTCCAATATTACATTCCCCTCCTTTGCAATTTCAACCTGTTTGGCGTCTATTTCCCTGTCTATCTCTGGATGTTCCTCTGCATATTTACTGAACTCTGAGAGATCCATGTTCATCTTTTTAGCCATCTCTCTGAAGATAAACCCTGCACATACATGTTTCAATCCATACTTTTTGGCTATTAACTTAGATATCGTTGTAGTTCCACTGCCAGGAGGTCCCCCAATGGTTATTATCATCTAAACACCTATTACAGTTGTAAGTTCCTTGCCCTCTCTATCATCAGTCTTTTTAAGCATCTTGGACAGAGGTAGCCACCGTATGGTCTTTCAGGTCTCTTCTCTGTTTTAGACAGTTTTCTAATCTCAGATGGCCTACCCCTTGGGACACCATTCAGAATAGCACCACATTGAGCACACTTTGCCTTAGAGGGCTTTCTCTTCCTGTAGTGAATTAGTGTTCTATTACCAGGTCCTCTTTTGAAGATCTTCTTTAAAGATCTCGATCTATACCTTGGAGCAGGCATATAAATGACCTCCTAAATGTTGTTAAAAATTATAATAAAAAAATTTCTCTAATAGTAAAAAATAGTAGTGGTATATATCTTTTACTTAATTAAAAATATTCCACTTAAAAAAGGGTATTTGCTCATATTATTTAAATCTTTCCCTATAATGATACAGAGGGAGATATTGAAAGAGATAGACATTAAGGAATTAAAGAAGTACTGTAATCCGTCCTATCTTACCATTAGAAAGGATAAGATCATTGTAAACAGTAGAAGATTGGCAAAACTGTCTAAGGCAAAAAAAGAGAAAATAGAAAAAAAATTTAAGATACCTGTAATATACTCCAAAAGTTACGAGTTAATATCCCAAAAGATGGGGAGGTATGTATCGAAGTACCGTATAATAACACCAAGGGACACATTGGTAGTAGGTTTAAGTGGAGGAAAGGATAGTTTGGCACTACTTCACCTTTTGGAACCATACAGACGTAGATTTGGGGTAAAGATATATGCAGTTACTGTAGATATAAATGTTGGAGGTATTAGGCCCTGGCATCCTGAAAACAGTAATGTGAAAAAGATAATAGAACACTGTGAGGCCCTGAATATTCCTCATCGAATAATATCCTTCCATGAAGATGTAGTTAAAATGTCTCAACTACTCTCAGATAACTCTACAGGTATTGTATACTCCCCCTGTTTCTCCTGCTCCATCGTTAGAAGATACGTCTTAACCAATTTTATTAAGGAGTTGATAGAGGAGGAAGATATTGAAAGGGATAAGATAAAGATATGTTTAGGGCACACTTTAGAGGATAACTCGGATACTATATTGGCAAATATCTTTAAGGGAGATATTATAAGAGTTCTAGAACCTATCAGAGATTTTGAGGAAACTACCTTTGACTTTAAAGAGTTCAGACTTAAACTACAGAGATGTACTATAATAAGACCTCTACTAAGTGTTTCAGAGAAAGACATCTTAAAGGCACTAGATGAGTGTAGTATTCAGTACTATAAAGATAAGGAAATATGTCCCTACAGTAGAGATAGAGGAGATAGTATAAGAAGGAGATGCCATGAGATCTTAGAGAACCTTGAGAAAGATGTTAAGAACATAAGGGAAATGGTAGTTTCATCTGTGTTGAAGTCTATAGAGTATTATAGAGGTAGGTAAGGAAATTCCATTTCATAGGTGAAACTATGGATAATATAAAATACATCGACGCCCACTGCCATTTAGAGGATAAAAAATTCAATAAAGATAGAGAGGAAATTATAAACGCCTGCAAAGAAAGAAATATAGAGGTAGTTACAAGTGGTGTAGGTATTGGAGGTTGTAAGAGAGCCTTAGAGATCAAAAGGAAGTATCCCGATATCCACCTTACCTTAGGATTTCACCCTCACAGTGTAAGAGCAGATGATAAAGTTGTAGAAGAAGTATACAATATAATAAAAAATAATGAGAAGCAGATAGTCGCAGTGGGAGAAATAGGTTTGGATATAAGGGATGAAAACCTTCCCCGACAAAAAGAATTATTCCAGAGGTTTATATCCCTATCTGAGGAGTTAGGTAAACCTATAGTAGTTCATGGGAGAGGGCTGGAAAGAGAGTGTTATAATATTATAAACAACAGGGTAGTATCCATGTTCCACTGCTACAGCGGGGATGAGAAACTTGCAAAAGAGTTGATAGAGAATGGACACTATATATCTATATCGACACTTATCTGTATCTCTCCACACCATAGAGACCTTGTTAAAAATTTAGACCTTGAAAATATTTTAGTTGAGACAGATAGCCCCTATCTCTCCCCTGTAAGAGGAGAGAAAAATACGCCCCTCAACGTTATAAAGGTAGTGGAAGGGATATACAATATAAAAAAGGAAGAAGGTTATACATATGAAGAAATTGTTAAGTTGATCTACAAAAATTCAAAGAGATTTTTTAATATATAAAGTGTTTATTATTTCAAAAATAATTTAAAAATTATAATTATTATAAAAATAGATTAATAAAAATTAAATGTTTTCTAAACATAGGATAAAGAGAAAACTCTTCAATTTCTATCAGGATCTTAGATCCTTTTATTCACCTTCACATCTAACACTATGACGTACTCCCTTGGGGCGTAGGATTTTACTATTCTTTTTCCCAATACTTCATAATCACATTTAGATTCAAATATCTTTTCTGCACCTTTAAAATCTTTATCTATGGTGTAGTAGTGAATAATTCCTCCATCCTCTACAATATCCAGTGCCTTATCTACGAATTTATAGGAGTACTTGGGCAAGTTCATAATTACTCTGTTTCCAGATACATCTACATTCCTGACGTCATCCAATATAGGCACGATTTTATCTTTAACTTTGTTTAACTCTATATTTCTCTTAAGTAGTTCTATTGCATAGGGATTTATATCTATAGCATATACCTTTTTAGCATTTCTACAGGCTATTGAAAAGGGCCCAACACCACAGAACATATCTACTACAACATCCTTCGGAGATGTCATCTCCATTATTCTCTTTCTCTCCCAGCCCAGACGAGGAGAGAAATATACCTTTTCCACATCTACCCACAGTCTATAACTGTTTTCTTTGTAGAGTGTAAGAGTGTTGTACTCTCCAGCAAGAAGTTCCAACTTACGGATTCTATAATCCCCCTCAATACTACTCTTTTTCCTGAAGACTGTTTTAATAGAAGGTATTAACTTCAAGGCATTTTCTCCAATTTTCTTTCTAGTGTCCTTATCTACCTCTTCAGATATTTGAAGTATGACTATACTTCCTATTACATCGTATGAGAGCGATACCCATCCTTTCTCTATCTCCTCTTTGAAATTATTAAGGAGATACTCCCTAAAACTCATTTCTTTTTTACTACCTCTCCTCCTTTGAAATTCTTCATCTTTCACTTCCAAAAACTCTATATTGCCAAAAAGGGATCTTAACTCATCCTCTAATGTAGGCTCTAAGGTATCAATAAGAGGTATATATAGGGCATCTCCTACCCTCTTTATCTTGTACTCTCTATTTAATAATCCCTTATCTAAGAGACATCTTCTTACCTTTTCACCCTCCTTCCTATCCACCTTACAGCAGTACATAGGATCACCTGGAAGTTATATAAGAACAGGAACTAGATTAACTTTAGCTTTTTGATTTATAGGCTCATTTCTCTATCTAAATGAATAAACTCCTTCTTATTATAGTAATAATTAATTAAAATATTATAAAATATTAAAAATAAAAAAGAAAAAAAATTGAAATTGTTTACTTAAAATATTTTAGTGTCCAAAATCTAATAAAGCCCATATCCAGAAGAGAATAGATAATCCCTAAATTAATTATTCAACATTTATTTATTTCAACAATTCTTTTTTCAATATTTTATTTTTTATTATTAATTAATGTTTTTATAATTAATTAGTAGTTTTTTATCATTTTTTAATAGATTAAAGTTTTTTCATGTTTACAAAATAATAAATAGTAAAAAGTTGCTAATATTCTTCTATAAGGAATTATAAAACCTACTGTATGGAGTTGAGATAATGACTTGGTTTTGGCTACTTGTTGGTCTAATTGTTCTATATATTGTTATAAAATCTATAGTTATAATAAATCAGTATGAATCTGGATTGGTATTCAGACTGGGAAAAGTATCCAGATTACTACGCCCTGGAGTAAATATAATAATACCTTTTATAGAGTATCCTGTTAAAGTAGATATGAGAACGAAGGTTATAGACATACCACCTCAAGAGATGATTACAAAGGATAATGCAACGGTCTCAATAGATGCTGTTATCTACTATAGGGTTGTAGATGTAAAAAGGGCACTGTTAGAGGTTCAAGACTACGAATACGCCATAATAAACCTTGCCCAGACTACACTTAGGGCAATCATAGGTAGTATGGAGTTGGATGAGGTACTAAATAAGAGGGAGTATATAAATTCAAAGTTGTTAGAGACCTTAGATAGAGATACAGATGCCTGGGGTGTTAGGGTTGAGAAGGTAGAACTTAGGGAGATAGAACCTCCAGAGGATATTAAAAATGCAATGACTCAGCAGATGAAGGCTGAGAGGTTAAAGAGAGCGGCAATCCTTGAGGCGGAAGGAGAGAAACAGAGTAAGATATTAAAGGCAGAGGGAGTTGCCGAAAGTTTAAGGATCGAGGCTGAGGGACAGGCTAAGGCTATAAAGATAGTTGCAGAGGCAGCACAGCAGTACTTTAAAAATGAGGCCCAACTCTACAAGGCTCTCGAGGTTGCCAATACAGTACTTAAGGATAATAGTAAGTTTGTCATCTCTGAGAGTGTGTTAGATGTTGCTAAGAACCTACTGAAGAGTAGGGAAGAGGGTAAAATAGGTTAATCGAGGATCTCGATAAAAATAATAAAACAATAATAATTAAAAAAAATAAAGAAATTTGAAACAAAAAATAATTAAAAAGAGCAACTCTTCTCCGTTATTTTTATTATTTTTTATACTCTAGTTCCCATCAAAAGGATAGTTTAAAGAATAATAAAAATAATTATAAAATAAAATAAAGAAAAGGTTTTAAAATAAAAAACTTCTATTATCCCAGATATAGCATTTTTAAAAAGAGATTGGAGGGATAGTCCTTTGAATACCTTCTAATATAGTGATATCAGATAGGATTTCTTATCTCTATCTAAGTGATCAGAAAGATCCTTATAGTTTAATGGTCTTATCTGATATTTTAATCGTGATTTTTATTATAATAATTATCATTTTTACTGTTCTTTTAACCACTACTGATGGGAACTAAGGTTTTTTATATTTTTTTAAGAAAGTTTTATTTTATTCTAATTATTTTTATTTTTTAATAATTTTTATACATTTCTATAATATTTCCCGTTGTTATGGTTTATTTTTTAATTACAATTATAGAGAGATGAATAAACATGATAAAAATAATCTATATCACCGAAAAGGGGAAAACTCTAGCTAAAAAAATAGAGAATATCTTAAAATACTATAGATATCTTTCCTCCACTTACTACTTAAAGGATTTTCAGATAGAGGGAAAGGAGAAGGGATTTATCTTTATAATGGCAGTAGGTATTGTAATAAGAAAGTACATAGAAGAGATAAAGGAGGATAAAACAAGAGATCCCTTTGTAATAGTTGTAGATGAAAATGGTAAGTATGTAATTCCACTACTATCCAACCACCTTGGAGGAGGTAACTACTTCTCCAAGTTACTAGAGGGAGAGTTAGGAGGAATGGCAGTACTAACTACTGCAACTGATACGAACAACAAAGTTGGTATAGATGAACTCTCCAGAATGTATTTCTTGGAAACTCCTAAAAGGGAAGATATACTTAGAATAAACAGAAAGATTTTAGAGGAAAAGGTGGATCTCTACCTACCGAGAAATTGGAAGGTAATTGATAGAAGGATATATAACACCTATAACGTACACCACCACGATAGAGATTACATAGTGGTAGATGATGTAATACTCCCTAAGAAGTACCTTGTAGTAGGATTAGGATGTAGAAAAGGAATTGAAACCTGGAAGGTATATTGGACAGTTAAAAAGGCCCTCTATATAAGGGATATACCTCCCTGGAGGGTGGATGGATTTGCGACTGTGGATATTAAGAGAAATGAGAGGGGGATATTGGAGACTGTGGAGAGGTTGAAGGGGAAACTTTACACCTTCACAAGAGAGGAGATAATGGATATCTATAAAGTAAGAGATGACCTAGAAAAATCTCCATTTGTATTTAAAAGTTTAGGGATCTATGGAGTATCTGAGCCTGTATCTATCCTAGGAGTATCGAAGTTAAAGGGAGATAATATTGATCCTCGAGGTGTAGATCTTATACTTAGAAAGTTTAAAAATAGAGGAGTTACAGTTTCTATAAGTGTAGGTTAATGTTGAGACAGTACTTCCAAAATATTCTTTAATCCCTCTCCACTATCTATTACCTGGGCCCTAACCTCCCTTAATATCCTTTGGATGGTAAATTTTTTATTTCTTTCATACCTATGGGCGATCCTTAGGAGGGGGCAGGTATATTTCCGTTTTATCTCTATACCTACAGTTTTTAATATTTCCCTACACTGATTCTTAGTTAAGGAGAGAAAGGATGGCATGTTTATCCTTATTGTATCTTCCTCTTTTACAACAGAGAGATAACCAGTTGATAACATATCACCGTATATAATATATTTAATACCCTTATCCCTGGCGTAGTTTAGAATACTCTCTTCTATCCTTTTATGACATCTGCCACAGGGATGATACCTTCCCTCTAAAGTACCTAATCTGATATCCTCAAGATCTATCTCTATAAATCTATGGGTTATTCCCAACTTCTTCACTAGATTGGATATCCTACTCTTATCTTCCTCCTCCATTATAGTAGGTGAGTAGATGGTAACTCCTACTACATTAAAGATCCTCTTAGAGATAATGGTAGATGCAGTACTATCTACACCTCCACTGAATGCCACAACAGCTCTTTCCTTTTTACTACTGTCCTCATTATGTATATACTCTAAAAATTTCTCAAAATCCCTACTAAATGATAGGAGCAACTTTAACCTGTTGTAGATTTGAGGATCTAATACTCCACTACTGTAAAGATTTTCTAGGTTTTTCATGGAAATTTTTAGTCTAATATCCCTTACCTCTGAATACATAGTATCTCCTAAAAATTTCTATTAAATTTATATATAAAATCTTAGAAAAGAGTGTTATATTGAGGAATAAATTATCAGAATAAAAAATATGAAGAGGTTAAAAAATAGGAAATTATAATAATTATATTCAAGAGTGGCAATAAGGAAATTTTTGACTGGATATATTAATTATCATTAAAAAAATAATATTGAATAAATTCTTGTAGTGATAATAAAAACCCTATTTTTCTTTTAAATATATAAATATTTATTTTAGTATTTTCATTCCCACATAGAAAACAACGGTGATCTCATGTACTATCTGATATTCACATCTTACGGTGCCTTTCTCCTAGATTATAATGGAGATCTAAGTTTGGAAAACATAAAATACTATAAGATATTCCCGGAAGAGGATATACCTAAGATTATGTACGACCTTAGAAGGGGAAATCTACAGATAGTTGATAAGTTGAAGGAGGAGTGGAATCTAAAAGACGGTGAAAAGGTTATAGTAGAGTATTTAGAGGAGGAGCCTACAACTCCAGGGAAATTCGTAAGAGAGAACGTCTACACTCTCGGTAAGAGGTACGGCGTCTTTAACAGTTATGAGGAGTTTATAGAAAAAACTAACCTCTGGACAACTGAACTCACTAAACTCCTGATGAAGGAAGCCTCTGAGAGAAAGGATAAATTAATAATCCAAACAGTAAGTGCACTAGATGACTTAGATGAGACACTTAATCTATTCTCCGAGAGACTTAGGGAGTGGTACTCCCTCTACTTCCCAGAGATGGACAAAATTATAAAGAAACATGAACTCTATGCAAAGTTAGTATCTCAGTTTTTAAAGAGGGAAAATTATACCAGGACTAAGTTAAAGGAGTTTTTACCTTCAAAAACAGCTAAAATTCTATCTAAAGCGGCAAAGAGTTCAATGGGTGCAGAGTTATCTGAGAGGGATCTTTCCATTATAAAAGAGTTTGCAGATCAGATAATATCTCTTTACAACTTAAGAGATAAATTAGTGAAGTATCTGGAAGAACTGATGGAGGAGACTGCACCTAACTTAACAAAGTTGGCAGGACCTTCCCTAGGTGCAAGACTTATAAGTTTAACTGGAGGATTGGAGAGACTGTCAAAACTACCTGCCTCTACAATACAGGTTATCGGTGCTGAGAAGGCACTGTTTGCACATCTGAGATTAGGTGCAGATCCTCCAAAACATGGGGTTATATTTCAACACCCTCTTATTCAAAGTTCTCCCTGGTGGATCAGGGGAAAGGTTGCAAGGGCCCTTGCCTGTAAGTTGGCGGTAGGAGTTAGGGCAGATGTATTTGGAAACTACATAGCAGATGAACTTCTTGAAGCCCTTAATAAGAGGGTTGAGGAGATAAAGAGGAAGTATCCTGAACCGAGGAAGAAAACTTCAAAGAAAAGAAAAGAAAAAAAAGAAAAAGGTAAGAAAAAGAAAAAAGAAGATAAAAAGAAAAAGAAAAAAGGTAAAAAATCGAAGAAGGGAAAGAAGGTAATAGGAAAGACATCCTCAAAATGGTGATACTTTGAAAGTTAGGGAGATCTTCGATAACGTATATGAGATAGATACAGGTGATGGTGTTAGGAGGATAGGGACAAAATCCCTAGTTCCCTCCAAGAGGGTTTATGGGGAGAGGGTAGTTAAGATAGAAGGGGTGGAATACAGAATCTGGAATCCCAACAAGAGTAAGTTGGCAGCTGCCATATTGAAGGGACTTAAGGTTATGCCCATAAAGAGAGGTTCAAAGGTGCTCTACTTAGGTGCCTCCGCAGGTACTACTCCTTCCCATGTTGCAGATATTGTGGAGTACGCACCTGTATACTCTGTGGAGTTCTCGCCGAGGATAATGAGGGAGTTCTTAGAGGTATGTAAGGATAGGAAGAACCTTATACCTATACTGGGAGATGCCAACTTACCAAATACCTACAGTAATATAGTTGAGATGGTAGATGTGATATACGAGGACGTCGCCCAGGTGAATCAGGCTGAAATACTTATCAAAAATGCTAAGTGGTTCTTAAAGGAGGGGGGATACGGTATAATAGCCATAAAGGCTAGGAGTATAGACGTTGTAAAGGATCCCAAAGAGATATTTAAGGAGCAGAGGGAGATACTGACAGAGGGAGGTTTTAAGATAGTGGATGAGGTGGATATTGAACCCTTTGAGAGGGATCATGTGTTGATGGTAGGCATCTGGCAACCCTAAGGTGGTAGTGTGAGATACGACTTCCATACCCATACAGTTTTCAGCGATGGAGAGTTGATACCTTCAGAACTTGTAAGGAGGGCAATACTACTTAACCATACAGCCCTGGCTATTACAGATCATGGAGATGCAAGTAATTACAAGGATCTAATAGAGAAGACAATATTAGCGAGGGAGGAGTTGAAGAGGTACTGGGATATAAGGGTAATTGTAGGTATTGAACTTACCCATATACCTCCTAAGTCTATCCCGAAGATGGCTAGAAGGTGTAAAGATGTGGGGGCTGAGATCGTTCTAGTCCATGGAGAGACAATAGTGGAACCTGTGGAGGAGGGAACGAATTACTACGCCTCTATCTCCGAAGATGTGGATATCTTAGCCCATCCAGGACTGATAGACAGGGAATGTGCAGAGAATATAAAGGAGAATAATATATTCTTGGAGATCACATCGAGGAAGGGACACTCTCTAACAAATGGACATGTGATGAACGTTGCAAGGGATTTCAATATACCTGTTGTGATAAATACAGATACTCACAGTCCCTCGGATCTTATAGATGTGAATTTTGCAAGGAAGGTAGGTTTAGGTTGTGGGATGGGTAGAAAGGAGTTGGAAAATGCTTTATATTATTATCCTAAGGAGTTGTTGAAGAGATTGATTTAATATACTTCCGTAATAATATGAAACATCTGTTCATCTGTTAATAAAAGTTGCTAGGATGTTTAATTTTTCTCTTCTCTCAATATGACTCTATAAATATCAAAGATAGAAGGTAATTATTTTTTCCAGTCGATGGATTGGTAGTTCCCATCAATATAGTTCTGATGTGCCACTAAGGAGTAAGATGGCTAAAAAAAGAAAGATGTAGTTAGTTTTTATAATATACCATCATCTACTTATTTTCTACTTCAGTATATAAGTATTTAAGTGGATCTACAAGAGAGAATTTTATATTATTTAATTAATCTTATTAAAATAAATAATTAAGAATTAAGAAAATTATTACTATAATAACAAAATTAAAAAATCCTATCTGGAATATTTACGATTCTTTTCTATTTGAATAATTTTTTGTTTTATTATAGAATAAAAAAAATAAAGTTTTATTATTAGCAAAATATCCTACTGGTTTTAGAACGGTACTCTTAAAAATACCTTGGAGGAACGATAATGAACGTAAATATAAAAGATATACCTATTACAGATAATCACATTCATGTAGACAGTAAGAGAGGTTACGGTGCTGAAAAGGTGGCAAAAATATTTAAAAATGCTGGAGGAAAAACTCTAATATTACTGAATAAACCCTCTTTTACAGGTGATTTAATCGCTCCCATGGATACGTTGATAAGGGATATAGAAACTATAAAGAAAAAGGTTGAAGGGGTACAAGTATATGGATTGGTAGGGGTACATCCCTGTGAAATCACCACTATGGTAGAGAGGGGAAAGAGTTTAGAATATATTAAAGAGAAGGTTATAGAAGCCTTAAACTATGCCAGAAAACTTGTAGAGGAGTATGAATTCTTAGTTGGTATTGGGGAGGTTGGAAGGCCCCACTTTAAAGTAAGTGAGGATGTATGGAAGATCTCCAACGAGATACTCTTATACTGTATGGAGATGGCCAGAGATATTGGATGTGCTCTACAGATCCACGGGGAGAGTGCCTCAGAGGAGCAGTTCAGGGAATTTAGGGACATGGCGAGATCTGTAAATCTGAACCCTGAAAAGGTTATAAAACACCACTGTGGAGATAACGTATTGGAGGGAGAAAAATACGGGATTTTTCCTTCTATTATGGCCTCTAAACCAGTTGTTGAGGCTGCAAAAAAATCTCTAAGGTTTGTAATGGAAACTGATTATATTGACGACTTAAGACGTCCTGGAGCAGTTTTAGGAATAAAGACAGTTCCAAGAAGAACAAGAAAACTTTTAGAGATGGGTATAATTGACGAGGAGGGTGCCTATAAAATTCATAAGGAAAATATTGAAAAACTTTATAACATAGAGCTGGAATAGGTTTTTATAATCCATAAGAAAAATATTGGTATTAAAAATAAAACTACTTTCTATTAGAATTTTAAAAATATTATTATGATATAATAATATTAATTATGGAAATAATAAGATATTTTAGTCTCAATAATTTTTAATATAACGGGACTCTGTTAACGGAAGGATTTTAACTCTTTTTCTCTTTTTCTCTATAAGATAAATAATATAAAAAGAATTTTTTATTCCCTCTATTATTTTATAAATATTAAATTTATTTTTGTTATTAATTATTTTTATTTTAAAATCATCATCTCCTTTTAACCTCTTTCTTCTTTAACTTCTTCACCCTTTTTAGTCTCTTCTTCTTTGATCTCTTCTTTTTCTTCTTCTAACTTAGATATTTCTTTTTTTATGTCCTCTGAGATTTTTGTCGCGGAAGAAATTGCAGCAACTTTCATTAATGCATCTAATTTTTTACTTAATTCATTAATTTTTTCCATCATTATATTTTTATGTTTTAATTTTATAATAAGATTAAAATGTAGCATACCTTAGATATAGTTTTTAACAATATATTTATAGTTGTAAGTATATTAATTATATTTAATAATTACCAAAATGGGAGATAATATGAATGTAAAAGTAGTATTTATACTCCTATCCCTACTTGCATTGACTACTGTCCAAATATATGGAGAAAACTTAAAAATAGTGGATGTATGGACCTCAAATGTTTTATTAGGAGTATCAACAGATACTACAGAGTACCGTATAGATCCTAAAATAACACCAACGATTCTTGTTAAAGTATTTAATGGAGATTCCTATCAACATGATGTTATCTTAGAGGTTAAATCTGATGAAGGTAGTAGTTGGAGATCCTCCCTTGTGCCAATACCACCACGTAGAGAGGAAGTTATATCTGCAGAGTTGGAATTTAAGGAGTTTGGTGTCCATACTGTTCATATATCTCTATTAAGTAAAGATGGAAAGGTTCTAGCAAGTAAAAAAGCCACTATAGCCGTAGCCAATCCAATAGATATTGTAAATATATCCTGTGATGATTCGTTTATCAACGAGTCAGAACCAGATGTCGAGGTATGTAATTCTCCCTGGTTTACAGTAACCCTGAGAAATAACAAATACTCTCAATCAGACTACAACGTTGAAGTATGGATTGCAGTGGTATCACAAAATTTCAACAAAGACGCCAGTAAATACCCTAATGATAAAGAAGTGCTCTACTATGGGAAGAAAGACAGTAAAGTAATATATTTAGCAAAAGGCAGTGAACGTGAGATAAAATTTAAAATACCTCCTATAACAAGTGAAGAGGATACTGTAAAGATCCAGGTTCATATCAACGTCTCTGGGGTACATGACTACGCCGATGGACCAGCATATACTAAAATTAGTATAACTGATGGAT
Source organism: Methanofervidicoccus sp. A16 (assembly GCF_003351865.1). NCBI lineage: Archaea > Methanobacteriati > Methanobacteriota > Methanococci > Methanococcales > Methanofervidicoccus > Methanofervidicoccus sp. A16. The sequence goes on from NZ_CP022242.1 coordinate 427,448, forward strand.
ACAAAGTTAAATACTCACGGGAGGCGCAACATAAGAAGTTTTCTTATCCAGTGTCTCTTAATGAATTTCAAATAGTGACCACTCTAAATGAAGATGTTATAGATATTCTAGAGGATTATTACAGAACTAATAACATAGAAGATGTTGAATTAGAGAAACTGATAAAAAGCCGTAATTATGAAAATAACAAAGTTTTACCAAGGATCTACCTAAAAGATGATCCCTATCTAGTTATTACTAAATTAAAGTTAGTAAATAAGTTCAACGATAAGTCCTCTGTATTAGTAACTCTTGAAAGTAACGTTGATAAGAATATAGAAAAAGTAGAGTTGGATAAGTTTGAAGTTAAGGAAATATATCTGCCTATATTACTTAAATACCCTGAAAATAAATTAAATGTATCTGTGCAGTCAGGCATATATAAATGCAGTAAGGAAAATTCGAATATTAAGCCGATTCCAGTCTCTCCAGTTTATATAGAAAGTATTGAAGTTGATAAAGGAGATGGAATTTATAGATCTATAGGAGATAACTACTACGTAGATTTGTTTATCAATAAAAATTGTACCTTAAAGATAACTTTAAAAAATTGTTATAATAAAGCACTTTCAGGAAACCTCACAGTTGATGCTTTAGATTTAAAAGACGATATAATAGAATGTCCTTCAAGACTTTCGTTTAAAATCAGTCCTCATGGAAAAACGACTCTCTATTTCCCAATATCATTCAATACGCCTGTAAAGGGAGATATAAAATTTACAGTGAAAGCTAACGGAGCATTAACAAGCCACTCCAAAATATTACATTTTGATGTAAATAACATTAAAGTTGATATTAAATATATTAGCCCCTATAGAGTCAAAGTAACATTATTGAACAACGAACCAAAATACACCAATCTCCCTGTACCTAGTTATGAGAATAAGTTTAGAGTAATCTTTAGAAATTTCATGGATAAAGATATAAGTATATATACATGGATAGTGGTAAGAGGGGAAGGTGACGAATTTAAGGGGTCCACAGGTAAAAAATTTATACACATTCCATCAAAAGGAGAGAGATCTGTTGATTTTAAACTTAAATTTGATGAAGGATTTAAAGGATACCTACAAGTTTATCTCGCTCCTGTAAATCACTCCAATCTAACACTAGTAGTAACTAAGTATATTACTGTATATAGTCCTCTATCTATAGAAAAATTAATATGTAATAATTCTAAGGTCTACGGAGAAATAGGTTATAGTCATCCATACCCAAAACCTATATTTTACAGGTACTGGTATATAGTGGAAAAAGATAATGAAAAGGTGCTTGAAAGTAAAAAATACGGTAAAGTGATATATCCTGGAGAAGTTGATAAGATAAAGTTTGAACTCCAAGATCTTGAAGACTCTGAGTACATCCTAAGATTTTTTGTAGAGATCCCTGACTTTGTAAAAGTAAATAATACTAACTATCCCATACTATTAAAGAGATCTATTAAAGTATTTATCAATACTACAGAAAATACAACTAACCTAGAGAATAATACCATACCCCTTATATACAACGGAAGTGTACATAACAACACTACAGAAAATATACTTTTAATCACAAATGAAACAGAAAATATATTCAATCTGGTGAATAACAATATATCTATTATATATAATGAGAGTGAAATGATAAAAGAAGTAATTGAAAATATATCAGATATCATAAAAGAGAATAAAACACCAAAGGGGATAATAGAGACAATATTTACTTCTATAATGGGAGCAATAGAAAAAATACTATCCATGTTGGGACTTTAAATTACACTCTTAAATATTTTGAAGGGAAAACATGTTAGAGGATTTTTTAAATATTGAGGTTCTACTAACTCCTGAGTCCTATCATAGAATAAACAGTATGTCTGAAAAAGAAAGAAAAAACTTACTAGAAAAAATTAAAGAATTTAAAAATATAAATGATACATTTATATTATTAGATGATTTCTTTTTAAATATTTTTTTAAACCATAATTTAGAGGAGATTATAAAAACATATCAAAAGTGCAACTTTTTAAAGTATTATGTAGGAAATGGAGTGGATGATGGAGAGGTGGAAATCCTGGAAGGTAGTATTGAAGAGGTTTTTGATAGTAGTTCATCATCTACCACTGAGATAGTCAATAATACTGTATCTAATGTCATAGAAACTAATAATAATAGTATTACAGTTGAATATACATCAACAGAAGTAATAGATAAGACTCATGATACCTTACTTAAAATGGAGGAAGAGCGGAAAAAAAGAATATCCGAGATAAGATCTATAAGAAATAGTATAAACCGTAGAATAAACTATGTAGCCAAGGATATAGAGAGTAAAATAAAAGTGTATAAAGAATGGGACATTACAGGTAAATCAACATGTGAAGGTACTATAGAGGATTTTATAAAGTACTTTAGGGATAGGTACAACAGGATAAAAGGCATGATAGAGAGAAAGGTAAAAAGGAAAGCATATCCCTTGGAAAAGTTGTACAAGATGAAAGGAAAGAGTGATGTATTTATTGTGGGAATAGTCTCTGATATAAGCACTACAAAGAAAGGACATAGGAAAGTAGAGATAGAGGATGAAAAAACCAGTATTTCGGTAATCCTGATGAAGGACAAGATAGCAAGGGGCGAACTACCTGACGATATACTACTCGATGAAGTTGTTGGATTCGTAGGATATGTTTCAAACAGTGGAGACATCTTCTTTGCAAATGAGTGTATAAGGCCAGATATAACTCCAAGAACACCTAAGAGTATTGATGAAAAGATATATACCGCCTTTCTATCTGATATCCACGTAGGAAGTAAGGAGTTCCTGGAAAAGACATTTAGAAGGTTTATAGAACTACTAAACGGTAAGATAAGTAGAGGTATAGAGGAGAAGATCGTCAGTAGGTTGAAGTACATCTCTATAGCCGGGGATCTCATAGATGGGGTTGGAGTATATCCTGGGCAGGAGGAGGATCTCTACGAGATAGATGTTATGGCACAGTACGCCGAGATTGCAACCTACCTGGAGGAGATACCTGAACATGTACATATAATTATATCCCCTGGGAACCACGACGCTGTAAGACCTGCAGAACCTCAACCTGCACTACCTAAGAAGGTGTTGAAGTTATTTGACAGTTTAGACAACGTCACCTTTATAGGTAATCCCAGTTATGTAAACGTCCATGGATTGGATTTTTTAATATACCACGGTAGAAGTTTTGACGATATCGTGGGACAGGTGCCCTCTGCTAGATATACAGATCCTCCCTCTATAATGAGGGAACTGTTGAAGAGGAGGCACCTATGTCCAACATATGGAGGTAGATGCCCTATAGCACCTGAACATATGGATTACCTCGTTATCCATAAGGAGCCAGATGTATTCCACGCTGGACATATACATATAAACGGTTACGGTACCTACAAAGGTACTGTGATGGTGAACAGTGGTACTTTCCAGGAACAGACAGAGTTCCAGAAGAAGATGGGTATCCACCCAACACCTGGGAGAGTACCTATCTTGGATATGTCCAGAATGGGAGATGTATATATTGAGTGGGATAATGGGAAAATAACTATTGGGTAGATCTCATTTTTCTAATTCTCTCCTTTGCCCAGGGAGATATTCTATCTCTGTCCATAGAGTAAACCTCCATCCTTGGTATTATAACCCTTACAGTATCCACTTCTGTTCTTTTCAGATCTACGTATATAAGTTTGTCAAAACCTGCCTCTATCAATTTCTCCTTCAGTGTTTTTAGATCCTTCTTTAGATTATAACTTGCACAGTTCTCCATATCTTCAATATTCACAGTTTCTCTGTACTGGTACCACCTTCTGTGGATCCTCTTCATCCTCTCGTAACCTACCTTCCTTACTATATCTCCCCTTACAGTATCCTTTCTCTTGTTGTGAAGTTGAGTAGATCTACTTTGAGCCACCTCAGTTAGAGCCCTGATAACTGCAATCTCAGGGTGAAGATGACACCCTACACCTATACATAGGAGGGCAGGATCCCTCCACACTTCTTCATCACATATTGCCCCCACAGTGGGAATACCTACGTCTCCTGTTAGATCCTTAAGTATTACGTTTATATTGGCACTTTCAAACTTCTCCAGTAGTTCATGTATCAGAGGGTTTTTAGCACCTTCTACATCTATCCTCCTGTAGGTATTTCCAGATAGTTCTGCAATACTCCAGGCATCCCTCTCTATAACCTCAAGGGCTCCATGGAGGATGGCCTCGTATAGGTTATTACCAGAGGCTATACCGTTTGTATGACTTCTAAAGAGTTTTCCTCTGTAGGGATGGAATACTCCATCTGCAGGTACATCTACGGTACACTGGTTTATGATGTCGAATCCCTCTATCCACTTAATACCTTTGATATCGTTTTTCTCTCCAAGGTATCTGTACATATCGAGAGGTAGAACTAACTCCCTTATATCGACAGGATTATCAGGTTTATCTTTAAGTCTATCCTCGTCCTCTGGTTTCAACTCTGCAGAGTACCTCTCTATAGCCTCCATAGACCCTGAAACCTTCGCCTGTATATCTGTAGGTCCCTTACCAAGATGGTAAACTATACCATCTTCAGTTATCCTCTCTACAGCATAAACTGGAATGCCCAATCTATCTAGGTGGTCTATTCTCTCTATTTCTTTAACCCCTACTTTATTGAGAATGGGACTTATTCTACTCCATGTTTCCTTAGGATGACATACTCTATAAGTTTCCAGTTTGTGAATTATGTCCATAATCTATCCCTAAAATTCGCTTTATCTCTTAAAAATTTAGTTGAAAAATATTAAAATTGTAAGATTATGCTATCCTGGATGAAAAAACTCAATAATAACAACTCCTGATAAAAATACCCATATAATGTTTGTATTTTAAAGTTACCCATTAATAAATTATTTATTAACAAATAATAAAACATCTCTTTAAAAAATAATAATTATTTTTATAATTATAATAACTTTACACTCCTTCCTTAATAATTAATATAGCATTAGTAGGACATCTACCAGTACATAACTTACAGTTGTGACAGTACTTTGTATCGTAAGCGTAGTACTTTTTGTCTTTATCTCTCTTCCATATCAAGGGACCTTTTGGACATACATCGTAGCATCTTCCACATCCAATACATTTGTCCTTATCTACTATTATTTTTACAACCAAGATATCACCTTGAGGAAAAATTATAAAAAAGTATAAAAATTTTAATAAATAATTTTATTAATAATTATTTATAGTTAGTGGTAGTATGGACGAGAAGGATATGAAAATACTTGAAATACTTATGAAGGACGGTAGGAAATCTTACACAGAGATTGCGAAAATGTTGGGTACCAGTGAGAGTTCTGTAAGGAAGAGGGTTAAAAAAATGGAAGAAGAGGGGGTTATTAAAGGATATAGAGCAGAAGTAGAGCCCTCTAAAATTGGATACAACGTAGTTGCATTAACTGGATTTGATACCAATCCAGAGGATTTCCTCACAGTTGCAAAGAAACTCTGTGAATTTGAAGAGGTAAAAAAGGTATGGACCTCTACTGGAGATCATATGATTATGACTGAAATCTGGGCAAGAGATGGTAGGGAACTATCTGAAATACTCTTTAACAAGTTAGGTAAAATAGAGGGTGTTAAAAAGATATGTCCTGCAATAATACTTGAAGAGTTGAAATAACTTATATCTCTACCATTTTATCAGGTACTTCAATACCTCTCTCCTTGAACCATTTGCCGTATCCATTTACATCCATATTCTTTATATGCATAATTAACCATCCAATTATAAAATTCAGTGCTTCGTTAAACTTTCTGTCATCTCCCTTTTCAATCTCTGGAAGGAGGGTATCTACAAGATACCTAACAAAGAACTTATGCATCTTTTTATGATTCTCTAACTTCTCCTTAGGGTAGTTGTATCTTTCCATAACCTCCTCTTCATGTTTAAAGTGTTTATCTGCGTAAGTAACTACAGTATCTATCAGTATCTTTTTTGCATCTTCTCTTTTTCCTTCCCTCATTAGAGTATATACCTGATTTATCGTTTTTATAAGTGTTTTATGCTCTTCATCAAATGCCTCAATACCAGATTCAAAATCTTTACACCATTTTATTATTTCCATACTATCCTCTATATTTTAATTATACTTAAAAATAATAATAATTATTATTAATATATAATATAACCACTATTAAAGGTGGTGTAGATATCAATTAAAAATTTTAATAAGAACAATAAAATAGTACTGAAATAGTACTGAATTTTCCTATTTTTTAATTTTTGATAAAATAGCAGATTTGCTATAACAACAATTTTTAATTATCAATAGTAGGTAATTCTACAATATTAAACAGTAAATCTATTATATTTTACTTAAAGTATCTCTCCAACAATCCCTTCAACATCATGGCATGTCTTGCCTCATCTCTACTTGATTCGTCAAAGTAGTCGTGGGCAGGATCTATATCTAATTCTTTAGCCTTCTTAGCAGCAGCCTTCTTTTCCTTGTTTGCCTTACACTCTCCTTCTAACATCATTTCAATGTTTTCCTTCAAGTTCTCAGAGATGATTCCGTTCATCTCTGCAAAGTGGGCTGCATGTTCAGCCTCTTCAAAGGCAATCCTTCTTAATACCTCTGCAACTTCTGGTAATCCTTCTCTTTCAGCCTGTCTTGCCATGGCCAGGTACAATCCCACTTCAGTACACTCTCCTTTAAAGTTAGCCTCAACTTCTTTCTCTAGATCTGTACCCTTTGTAACTCCTATTTTGTGCTCGTTTATCAACTCTACTTTAACCATAGGTTTCTCACCTCCTTATTTCTTTTAAACAGTAAAAACAAAAATGATCAAAAAGTATATAAAGGAAAATTAGATAAGATTACAATTCCTTTATCTTAGCAGCCAGTCTCTTACCCATGTTGTAACAGTTCTCTAATTCATCTTTAGTTGGTACATAGTATAACTCGTAGGCATCAAGTACGTTGAAGCCACAGGCTTCTATTTCCTTCTTCAATACTTCAACTCCTCCACCGTTACCTCCCATAGATCCAAAGACTATTGCTAACCTCTTCAATCCTGTTCTGTTGAACTTCAATCCTCTTAGGTAGTATATTAGGTCTCCCATTGATGGGTATGGTTCGTCGTAGATTGTTGGTGCTCCAAAGAGTACTGCCTTACTGTCTAAGATATCCTTAACGATTTCACTTCTTTCATCTTCGTGGAGGAAGTACATTACTACCTCAATACCCTCGCTCATAAGTCCCTCTGCGAAGGCGTGAGCCATCTTCTGGGTGGAGTAGTGCATTGTGTCGTATACTATTGTAGCCTTGTCCTTACACTTACCAGTAGCAAAGTTCTGGTAAGCCTCTATTACCTTCATTGGATCTGTCCATATCTGCCCATGGGATGGAGCAATCATCTTTATCTTCTCTAAGAGGCCTAAGTCAATAACCTCCTTGAACTTCTTCAGTACCAACTTGGAGAGTGGTGTAATCAGGTTTGCGTAGAACTTCTTGTTTGCATCCATCAGGACGTACTCTGGAATATCCTTGTCGAATCTCATGTGTGCTGGATAACAGAGGTGCTGACCAAATGCATCGTTTGAGAAGAGTATTCCTTCTTCAGCATAGAATGTGAACATACTGTCTGGCCAGTGGAGGAGTGGTGCCTCTAAGAATGTTAATGTTTTACCTCCAAGGTCTATACTATCTAGGGACTTTACTGTCTTAAATGGAGCATCCTTTAAGGATGGGAAGTGCTTTTTCAACCCTTCAACTGCAACTTCTGTACAGTAGATTGGTGCCTCTGGGAACTTCTTGTGGATCTCTGGTAGTGCTCCAGAGTGGTCCTTCTCTACGTGGTTCTGTACGATTACATCTATCTTGAACTCTCTACCTTCCTTCTCAAAGGCATCCTTTATTCTTCCCCACATTTGAGCAGAGGTTCCTGGATATGTGTTGTCTATTATAGCAACCTTCTCATCTCCAAATACCAAGTATGCGTTGTAGGTAGTACCCTTTAATGTGTATCCGTGGTACTTTCTAATATCCCAGTCCAATACTCCTACCCAGTATACTCCATCTGCTATTTTGACTGCATCTGCTTTCACATTATCACCTTTTGTTCATTTTACAGTTAATTCTATTACTCCTACACCTATATTAATTTAATTATCCGTATCTCGTCTAGATCCCATGTTTTCAGTACGACTTCGATATTATGTTTTAAATTTTTCTGTTAAAATTATTCTGTTAATATCCGAAAAAAAAACAAAAAATATTTATATCATTAATATACATTAACTTTATTACAATAATTAATTACATTTGATTAACCTATAATAGTAGGGATATTATGAAAAGGAGTGTTTTGATAGTATTAGGTATAGTATTACTGATCACAGGAAGTCTTCTCCTGTATAACTACCATACTCAGAGTAAGGCTAGATACCTTACAATCTCTACTACAACAAGTCTATACGATACCGGTCTCCTAGATATTATAGCAGAAATATTCAAGAAACAGTACAATATAGAGTTGAGATTTATCCCAAAGGGAACGGGAGCCGCCATCCAAGACGCTAAAAATGGTGTATGTGATGCCATTATAGTACATGCTAGGAGTAAGGAGTTAGAGTTTATGAAGGAAGGTTATGGAGTAAATAGGAAAGTTTTCGCATATAACTTCTTTGTTATTGTGGGTCCAAAGGAGGACCCTGCAGGAATCAGAGGACTTCCACCAGTTGAGGCTCTTAAAAGGATCGCTGAGGCAGGAAGGGAGGGTAAAGTAATATGGGTTACAAGGGATGACGGTTCAGGAACTAACACCAAGGAGATAAATCTCTGGAAGTTAGCAGGATATAACTACTCAGAAATAAAAGAGGAGAAGTGGGTATACAGGACAGGATCTGGGATGGGTGAGACACTTAAGGTAACTGATACCAAGAGGGCTTATACTCTATCAGATACTGCTACATACCTTAAGTACAGTGGAGAGGGGATAATAGGAAACTTGGATATATTAGTTGATAAAGGCAGTGAGTTGATAAATATATACAGTATAATTCTGATAAACCCTGAGAAGTACGAAAAGAACTATAAGGATGCAGTCCTACTATCTAAGTGGTTAACTGGTGAAGAGGGGCAGAAAGTACTTGAAGAATTTGGTAAGGAGGAGTTCGGGAGACCTTTATTTAACCCTGTTGTAGAGGTACTTAGGAATAGAGAGGAGCCTTTCTTTACCTGGATATTGAAGTATGGATTTATAGAGGATGGAGATGTCCTAACAGAATGTCCTAGGGAGTTTAGGTATGGAGATGATCTTACATTCTTTGAATTTAGAAAATCTAATTAAAAATTAATTATTATTATAATAAAAAAATAAAAATTATGAATATAAAAAGGGTAAAATAAACAAATCTAATCCTTATCTCTTATCTTACAGTAAATACCTAGTGAGTAGGGTTATTACTATTGATCTTTATTCTTTTAATTATTTTTTAAACAGTTTTTAAAGAGATAACTATGGCCTGGGATTATATACTCGAGGGACTTTTTGAAGCCTTTCATCTTATAATCGGTGGGGATCCTGAACTTTACGATATACTCTTTAGAAGTATAAAGGTATCTGGATTGGCTACTTTGTACGCTGGGTTAATTGGTGTTCCTATAGGAACTATTCTAGGACTCTCAGATTTTAAGGGTAAAGATATAATAAAGTCTATCTTTAACGGATTGATGGGCATTCCCACTGTAGTACTTGGGCTTATCCTCTACCTCTTTTTAGCACCTGCTGGACCTTTTGGGTTTTTAAACCTACTTTACACCACTACAGGTATAAGTCTCGGCCAGATGATACTTATTTTACCAATTGTTGTAAGTATTACTGTAAATTCCATTGAAAGTATAGAGGAAGATGTAAGGTATTTGGCACTAACCTTGGGAGCAGATGAAACCCAGATGATGACGAAGATCATAGAAGAGGCCTCTCCCGGTATATTTCTATCTCTGATGATGGCATTTAACAGGGCCATTGCAGAACTGGGAGTAGCCCTTATGATAGGAGGAAACATCTTTATAAAAGGAGGAGAGATGAACACAAGGGTGCTAACTACTGCAATTCAGATGTACGTCACAAGAGGAGAAATTAGTATGGCGATTGCCCTGGGGATTATATTACTCTCTCTGGTTTATCTTATATCCATCATGGTTAACTATATACAGAGAAGGTGGGCAGAGGCATGATAGTTCTAAAGGGGGTTTTTAAAAACTTTGGAGAGAAGGTAGCCCTTAAGGATGTTAACCTTGAGGTAAATGAGGGGGAGGTTTTGGCAATTTTGGGATACAGTGGGGCTGGAAAAACAACTTTACTTAAAATATTATCTGCCTTAGATATTGATTTTAAGGGTATTTATCTATTTAAGAATATAGATGCTAAAAAAAATCCCGAGAAGGTAAGAAAACGTACAACCATGGTTTTTCAGAACCCTGTAATGTTTAAAGGTACAGTCTTTGAAAACGTCGCCTACGGATTAAAGGTCAGAGGGTATGATAAGAGGTATATTAAAGAGAAAGTGGATGAGATGTTAGAATCCCTTGGGATCTTGGATTTAAAGGATAAAAATGCCAAGAAGTTAAGTGGTGGGGAGAAGCAGAGGGTTGCAGTGGCAAGGGCTTTAGTGTTAGACTTAGATGTATATATCTTTGACGAGCCCACATCTAACTTAGATATAGAGAATATCAAAGTTGTAGAAAGTGCCATAAAGGAATTAAAGAGAAAGGGAAAGACTGTTATATTTACAACCCACGATCTTCTTCAGGCTCGGAGGTTGTCAGAGAGAGTGGCTTATATAGAGAAGGGAGAGATTGTTGAGGTTGGTGAGACTGAGGAAATATTTAAGGATCCAAAGGATGAGAGAACCTATAGGTTTGTAAGTGGGATGTTTTAAATGTATGAGTTATTAAAAATCATCAATGTTAAATAAAAGTAAAAAATAATAAACCTTAATCTTCACCAAAATATAATTTAAAGGATAAAAACTGAAAAATGATAAGAAATTAATAAATAATTCATCCTGTTAGGAGGATATACACTACTCTAAGGAGGTATTTATCTGTTCATATTTTTTAGTATCTATCCAGAGTGTTTAAAGACTTTATCAGATTTAATAACCTTCTTTTTTATATTTTCTTTTTATATATTTATTATCTTTTATATTTATTTTTATAATAATTATCATAATTATTTATTATCAGGGATTTTTTAATTGGAATTAGTAATTAGTAATTATTAATAATATCAACGCCTACCTTACACTCAAATACATCTAATACTCCCAATTCTCTTAGAGATCCTAACAGTTCCTTCCTTCTATCCTCATCTGTAAGTATTACAACAACACCTCCACCTCCAGCACCTGAGAGTTTTGCACCGTATCCGTATCTACTACCTAACTCCACAACCTTGTCCATCTTTGTTGTAGAAACTCCTAACTTTTTCAGTAGTTCATGGTTTTTTATCATTAATTCTCCCAATTCCTCCCATGTAGATATACCTTCAACTTCATTTACTATCTTTCCTATAGATCTGAATATTTCCTCCTTCTTAGGATGACCTGCAACCTCCTTAACAAGTTCAGCAGTTTTCTTCTTCCTTCTTTCAACATGAACCAATAAAAAATGACAGTCTTTAAGGAGTTTGTAAAGTTTAGTACCTTCCAAAATCTCAAAATCACTACTGTTTTTGATCTTCAAAACACTGTTGTAGATAACAGTTGCAGTATCTGTAATACTGGCTCTTCCTTGAACCTCCCTCTCCACAGAAAAACATATCTTACACAACTCCTTTTTTGGGATAGAGATATTATTAGCAAGTAAAAAAGATTTTATAGTAGTGACAACCACTGAGGCAGAGGATCCCAGACCACAACTTACAGGAATATCGGAGGATATATCTAACTTAAATGGTTTAAAATCTTTGTATCCTTTATCTTTTAAGTAATTTACTATAGATTTAATTGCACATAAGACATATTTCACACTTCTATTATAGTTTCTTAGGTTTAATGTGGAAATATCCTCTATATTCAAGGTAAGGGATCTCCCTAAATCCTTCAGATTTATAACTATATTCTTTTCACTATGGGAGATCCTCCCCCTAGTTTTTAGATCTACAGCCATGGAAATAGCACCGTAACCCTCAACTACAGCATGTTCTCCAAAAAGTATAACCTTAGAGGGAGCCTCAACTGTACTTTTAGATGTTTCCTCCATCATCTCCACCTTATCAATCTCCTTAAGAGAACCTCATCCCTATTATCCACCTCTCCATCAAATTCTGCCACTAAGTACCCCTTAGTTCCAAAGGTTCCCTTTATTCTCCCTTTAATATTTTTTTCAGGGACTACTACATTAGATCCAATAAGTTTCTCAGCCTCCTCCTTAGAGTTGGCCAAACCTACAACAAGTATTCTATTTTTATCTATCTTTATCCACCCCACTTTAGAGATTACCCTTTTAATATTCAACTCTTCAACCCTCTTAAAATCTACTATCTCACCTTTACCACATATCCTTAAGGTTGTAGGTGGTAGATCCAATCTAGTTATAAGTATATCCTCCCCTATCTCTGCTACAGTTTTTTCCTCCAATTGGAATGCACAGTAACACTCCTCTCCTCCTTTAACCTCTCTTAGGATGATGTTCTCCATATTTCCGTCTATCTCCATCCTCTTAAAAGGTATTATCCTTGCAGGTATTACTAACATTCCTATATTTAAATGTACTCTTATCCTAGGTTTCAAAGGGTACTTAAATAGAGGAGATATTCTTATCTTTGCAACTATACTATCTACAACCTTTAACTTAGTATCTAGGGACGTTAGGACACATCCCCTAAATAACTCTTTTGGATCTACTCCCTGAACAGCCATTCCTATTCTATCTCCTGCAGAGGCTTCACCTACATCCTCCTTACATCTCTGAATACTCTTAACCTTTACAGTACTGTTCAATGGTAGAACCTTTAACTCATCCCCCACTTTTACCTTTCCCTTAAGTACAGTACCTGTGATAACTGTACCGATCCCCTTTATTGGAAATGCATGATCTATAGGCATCTTAAAGAAGTCCTCAGTGTTCCTTATTATCTCCATACTATCTAACATCTCCCTAATAGTATCCTTTAATTCCTCTATTCCAATACCCTCCTTTGCAGATATCTTCAGTATTTTACTCCCCTTTAAATTTTCTGTTGAGTTAAGTATGGCTCTCATGAATTCCTCAGTTCTTTTAATTTCCTCCTGGGATGCAACATCTATTTTATTTATTACCACAATAGTAGGTATATTGAAGTAATCTAGTATTAAAAGGTGCTCTCCAGTTTGGGTTTTAGGTCCCTCTTTGGCATCTATCACTAAGAGGGCTAGATCTATGATCTCGGCAGCACCAACTACGGCCCTTATGAGATCTGCATGTCCAGGGGCATCTACTAAGGTAATGAGATAGCCTCCCAACTTAAAAAAGGAGAACCCAAGATCTATGGTAATACCTCTTCTTTTAGATTCTGGTAGTCTATCTAAGGAGGATGTTGAAGGGACCTCCGTTAGAACCTTTGCCAATGTTGTTTTCCCATGGTCTATATGCCCAAATATACCTATGTTTATATTTTTAACCATCAACGTTCACCATTATAGTTTATTTTAATGTCTTAACAAGATTAATTTAATTTAAAAAATGTTCATCGTTTTTATAGTGTAAAAATAATAATTATTAAAAATAAAAAAATAAAGTGATAAATATATTAAAAAAGATAAATATCTCCCAATATTCCCTATACTAATGATGATATTCTACTTCTTTTTTCATGGTATTTATAATTTTTAAGATTATACAATAAATACTGAACTTTGATTCCCATCAAAAAAATTCTGATAAGAATAACAATAATTATAAAAAATAAAAGTATAAAAGGAAGGTATTTAGATCAAAATGAGGGATAGATAATCTCTCCTAGAATGTTCTAAGATGCTATGGAAGTGGAGTAGATCCTTTTTTAATAAGTTGCTATTATTAATATTACCCTAATTCCCATCAAAAGGATAGTTTAAAAAATAATAAGAATTATAAAAATAATAAGATAAAAAAAAAATAAGAAAAAATTAAAAATAAAAAACTTCTATTAATCCCAGATACAAAAATTTTAAAAAAAGATTGGAGGAGAATTATCCTCTGAATATCTCTTTTAATACAGGAATTCAGAATAAGATCTCATAATATTATCTAAAGATTCGGAAAGATCCTAAGGGTATTTAATAGTTTTTGTATTGATTATTTTCATAATAATTTTTATTATAATGATTATCTTTTTATTATTCTTTAATTACCACTTTGATGGGAACTAAGGTTTAATATTTTATTATAAGGTATAATATTTCAATATTTTTTTTCCAGTCTTTTTTATTGTTCTTATTTTTATTATTTAAATTATTGTTTAGAATGGGAATTAAGGTTATTTACTTTTTATCTCTATCCCTTCAGAATTTATTTTATTTTATTACCCTAATTCCCATCAAAAAAATTCTGATAAGAATAATAATCATAAAAATAGAAAGTATAAAAAGAAGATATTAAAATCAAAATAAGAGATAAATAATCTCCTCCTGGGACGCTCTAAGATACTATGGAAGTGGAGTAAATCCTTCTTAGCAGGTTGTTATTATTAATTTTTATTAAAAGTATTATTTTTAATATTATTTTAATATTTTTTCAGTTTTTATTATTTTTTTATTTAAATCATTACTTTGATGGGAATTGAGGTTTTTTATTATTTTTTTAATCACGGTCTTGATAGGAAGTGGGGTAATACTAATTAATTATTATTTTTTAATTATTTGTTGCTGAGGACTATAATGTCATTATTAATATATATCCACAGCTTATATTAATTAACCACTATTTTCGGGGGTCACTATGGAGATTGTTCCAGTGCTGGATATAATGAACGGTATAGCAGTTTGTGGTAGAGGAGGGGATAGAAAAAACTACAGACCATTAAAAACAGTTTTATGCAACTCCTCAAATCCTCTAGAGGTGGCAAGGAGATATAGAGAGGAGGGAGCAGAAAAGATATACATTGCTGATTTAGACGCTATAATGAAGAAGGGCAACAACTTTCATATAATAAAGGAGATAGAGGGACATAAGATTTTAGATGGAGGTATTACCTCGAAATTGGAACTGGAGAGTCTTAGATCCTTAAATATATGTGATAAGATCATCTTAGGGACAGAGACCTTGAGAGATTTAGACCTCTTAGAGGAAGAAGATATAATACTTAGTCTAGATTTTAAGGATGGTAAGTTGTTGAATCCTATGAGTTATACCTTAGAGGAGATTTTAAATAGATTGGACAAATCTATTCCTTTAATAGTGTTAGATATATCCTCTGTAGGTACTCAGAGAGGTGTAAATTGGAATTTAGTGGAAAAGATTATGAAGAATGTAGAGAATCCTGTATATGTAGGTGGTGGAGTAAGAGACGAGGAGGATCTAAAGAGGTGCTACAATATGGGCATTCAGGGGGTACTTATAGGCACTGGAATACATAAGGGTATTTTGAAACTAAAAGAGATAATTGAGAGGTATAGGAACTAAGGTGATTGTATTGTTAAGGAGGATAGATGCTATAAGGATACTTATGGAGTATATAAAGGATGAGATAGTGGTCTGTAATATAGGGTTTCCAAGTAAGGAGTTATATCATATAAAGGATAGGCCGGAAAACTTCTATATGTTAGGTTCTATGGGTCTCTGCTCCTCTATAGGCCTAGGTTTGGCCCTATCCCTGAATAAGAAGGTAATAGCCATAGAGGGAGACGGATCCCTACTGATGAACTTAGGTACCTTATCTACTATAGGATACACACAGCCAGATAACTTTATACTCTACGTTATAGACAACTCAGTTTACGGCTCTACAGGTAATCAGAGGACACATACAGAGAGTACCAGTCTATGTGGGATAGCAAGGGCCTGTGGAATAGATGCTGTAGAGGTGTTTCAGGAAGATGATCTGAGAAGAGTAATAGAGGAATCTCTCAATGACAGTAAAAGTAAGGTTATAGTAGTTAAGGCAGAACCTTACAACGAGAAGGTTGAAAATATCCCTCTACATCCTATGTATATAAAATTCAGGTTTATGGAGAGTATTAAACCATATAGAAAAAAGAACAGTAATAAATAATTTTATAACCTCCTTAAATCCCTAAGAGAATAATAATCTGTATTTTTTATTTTTTAATAAAATTTTTAAAAATAATAACTGATCAACTCTATCTTATCATACCTTTCTCTTTCTGCCATTTTCTTCTCTCTCCTAGTATACATCTATCACCTCTATTCCCTCCAACTGGATTCTGTGGAGTACCTAGACAGTTCATACATCTTGCCATAATACTGGCTCCCAGTGCAAGGCCATCCTCAACGAATACTACGTTATCCTCAGGTTTGTCCCATATATCCAACTCATTTAATCTCTCCAATACCAACCTAGGTTTATCTCCTGTTATTCCAGCCCTTCCAGTTATTCCAATAGCACTTTTATCACTTATAAGGCCCTTATCTCTTGCTAATTTTACCAGTCTTTCAGTTATCTTTGAAGATACTATATCCAGGGTATAGAGTAAGGTTGGAACGTTACTCTCCTCTAGGATGTTCCTTCCAATTTCCTCTAATTTAGGTAGATCACTTCCATTCTCTCCTACATCACAGCCTATAAGAATTGTTCCTGCCTTTTCTGCACTTTTTGGATCTACAGGCACAGTTCCAAATCTATCTACACCCTTAGGAACCTCGCAGATCTTTATATACTTATGTATCTTTTCCCCATACTCTTCTGCAAGTTCTCTATTTACCTCGCCTCCCTTATCTTTTATATCTAACACTGCACCTTTGTCCTTACTTACTAATCCACTACCTCTAACAATACTATCTGCAATAGCCCCAGCAAGGCCACAGAGGTTGCCAACAACATGTGCATAGGGCTTACTGTCATCTGTTATCCTACCTGCAAGGGTTGTACCGAAGTCTATACTCATACATGGGTTTCTGAAATCCACATGGGTCCATTTCGCCCCTACCTTTATCCCTGCAGTAACTAATTCACCCTCCATCTCGTTGGCCACAACCTCCTTACCAGTTGGAGGTACTACTCCTGTAACTGCACCGTCAAATATTACCTTATCCATTAGGCTGTACTTATCAAAAGGTTTTGGAAGTTGACTTTTACTCATGGCAGGAGTCATCTTTGATGGAGGTACTCCAGCCTTTAAACATCCTTCAGCAAGGGCTATTATCATGTTGGATACTTCCTCTGGAGTGGCAAATCCTGCAGTAACCCCAGTACTCCTAACTACGAAGTGGAGGTCATCCACTGTAAGGTTTCCCTTTTTTAGTGCTCCAAGTAGTACATCCTTCACCATATCTGCAACTGCACCTTTAGTTAACTCTACCCCCCAAAGGGTTTTCCCAAATACCTCCTCCCCCTTTTTTGGTGGTCTTACGTCCCTGGTCATTCTAACGTACTTACTTATAATGTAGGTAATACCTGTATCCATATTAGTTGCTGTAATTATGGATTTTGTTGTGGTATTTCCCAACTCAACAGATGCAACTATATAGTATGGATTCCTCTTCAACTCTATGAGATCTACACTCTGGGATCTTGCATAAGCGATCTTTGGACCTTTTTTGAATATATTGAATATCTTATCTAAAAATCCCATTATATCCCCGTAAATAAAAATTATAAAAATAACACTACAATCTTTATTTTAGTTATTATTATAGTTAACTTTAATTTAATTATGATTAACATCAATTATAAAGATTCAATTAACCTCCTACACTCCTTAAATAACGGGCAATCCATACATCGAGGACGTCTCTTTTTACACAGAGTCTTTCCCAACTGTACTATAAGAGCATGATATTCCTTATAGAATTCTACATTTCTCGGAATATTATCTTCAAAAAATATACGTATTTTATCGTAATCCATGTTTTTATCTATCATTCCATATCTGCTAAATATCCTCCTTGTATAGTTATCTACTACAAATATAGGCCTATCTAGACTATAAAGGAGTATAGTATCTGCAGTTTCCTTACCTATTCCTTTAAGGGAGAGAAGTTCTTCCCTTAATCTATGGAGATCCTTATCGCATCTTTTTAACTCCTCTGTACTGCCGTAGTTATTAACTATATACTCTGTGGTACTCTTTAGTCTCCTACTCTTTATATTATAGAACCCTGCAGGTCTGATAAGATCCTTTAATCTCTCCAGGGGCATTTCTAGTATTTTCCTTTCGTCTAGTAAGTTGTACCTCTTAAGGTTATCTATGGCCCTCTCTACATTTCTCCAGGAGGTATTTTGAGTTAGTATGGCTCCAACTACAACCTCGTAGGAAGTTTCAGCAGGCCACCAACCTTGAGGTCCAAAATAGGAGAGGAGTCTATTGTAGATAGCCATAAGATCCATTACAAACCCCTCTACAGTAGTTTCAACCTCCCAGTTATTTTATCTATCCTTTCCTCCCTCTCTGGGCCAATGGCTACTGCGGTACATGTTCCAGGTGTCAGTTGGGTTCTTCCAGCATCTCTTATTAAACTACAGGGCAGTCCCTCTAAACAGGCCTCCCGGAATACCTCCATAAGTTCTTTCTCAGAATTTACTTTGACTACAACCTTTTTCTGTCCCTCCCTTAACCACTTTTCCACAACCTCTGGACATTCCTTCTGGGCCTTTATAAATGCTTCGATGGACGCATGGCATGCCTGAGATGCTATCTTTCCTTTACCCATGTTTAGATCTGTTCTGACAACGATAACCTGCTTGTACATGTTCTCCCTATAATTATAGAAAAGATTTTAATACTATATATTACCTCAAATAATTTTTATCATTATTTATCATTATAAATATGTGGTACTATGTACGAGGGAGAGATTGCTATAGGACCTATCCACTCTTCTATCCTTGAACCCCACAGATTGAGATTATTCATAGAGGACGAGATAGTAAAAGATGCAGAACTTACAATTGGAGTTAATTACAGGGGAGTAGAACTACTGATGGAGGGATTACCTCCAGAGAAGGCTACTATTCTAACAGAGAAGATATGTGGTATATGTTCCCACATCCATCTATGGTGTGCAGTTAGGGTTACTGAGATGGGATGCAATATAGAGGTTCCAGAGAGGGCCAACTATATAAGGGTGATAGTTGAGGAGTTGGAGAGATTACACTCTCATACTTTACTCTTTGGTCATGTTTTCGAGGTATTGGGACATGAAACCATGGCAATGAGGGCCTTCATGATCAGGGAACCTATACTTCAGACACTCTTTGAGATAAGTGGAAGTAGGATCCAGTACTCCTGTCCTATAATAGGAGGGATTAGACCAAGGTGCAATATTCCAGATAAGCGTATTCCCTCTTTAATGGAAAGAATGGATAGATTTGACGAAAAGATGGAGAAACTTCTAGATAGGACCTTAAGGGACCCTCTACTAATTTCCCGTATGAAAGATATAGGTGTAATGGATAGAAAGATTGCTGCAAAGTATCATGCCTTAGGACCTACAGCCAGAGGTAGTGGTATAAGGTGTGATATGAGGAAGATGGGGTACGTACCAGAGTACGACCCCTTTGAGTTTGAGGAGATTCTGCTAGACGATGGAGACGTTCTATCCAGAATACTTGTAAGGATGTACGAGTGTTTTGAAAGTACCAAGATAATAAAGCAGGCATTAAAAGGTCTCTACCATCTACCTGAGAAGTTTTACAATCCCAAGTATGAAATAACAGAGTTTAAACCTATAGATACTTACAATGAAGCCCAGAGAGGGCAGGTATACTACTCCTACGGTGTGAACAGTGAAGGCAGAGTTATCCACTCGAAGGTTAGAACCCCCACAGAGACCAACTTAGCCTGTATGGAGGAGATACTTAAAGGGTATCACGTGTCCGATGCAGAGGTAATTATAACAAGTTGTGATCCCTGCTTCACCTGTTGTGATAGGTCTATAATGGTTATAGAGAAAAGGGATGTTTAACATCCACAGATATACTCCTTCTCAAAGTCAAATAAAACCCCTTTTTCCTCTCCATCTCCTATTACAAGTTTCCTCTCTTTAACTACATCTCCACAAACTTCAGCAGTTATATTAACATCCTCCAGTATCTCCTTGAGAGGTTTCACCTTCTCCTCAGGTGTTGTGAATACAAATCCACATCCAGGGTACATCTTTAACCACTGAACAATTGGAATACCCTCAGGTTTCGGTATCTTCCTTATATCCACATAACCTCCCTTCCTGGACACTTCGAGGAGCATCCCCAAGGTACCTAAAGCACCTGGATTACTTATATCTTTACAGGAGTTAGCCAGTTTTTCTTTTCCAATAATTTCAAGGACCCTTAATTGATCTCTTACAAGTTTTTTTGGTTTCATAGTGGTAGTATCCCAGTTGAGGTTGAATTTTTCATGGACCTTACCATCTAGATCGTAGGCAAAGACTATCTTATCCCCTACTTTTGCACTATCACTCCTTAATATACTATTCTTGTTTACAACACCTGTAATAGAAACATCGAGAATATTGCACTTTGCATCGGGATGTGTATGTCCCCCTACCATAGGAATACCGAACTTATCTATACCGTCTCTTATACCCTTAAGGATCTCTCTACATACATCCCAGTTTTTTACACCGATTATACTTGTCATACCTATAGGTTTACCACCCATGGCTGCTATATCGTTGACATTAACCAGAACAGAACAGTATCCTGCCCACCAGGGATCTACTTCCAATACTTTATCCCATATACCATCTGCAGCCAATAAGATAGCATCCTCACCGTTGATAGCTATTACTGCAGCATCCTCTCCAAAGGTGGCTATTATATCAAATTTGTAGTCTTCATCATTGAAATTAAAATTGGAGACTACCTCTTTTATACTTCTCTTTCTAACAACTCCTTCAAAGTTCCTTATAGAGTCAATTATCTCTTCCAATCTCATAGAACCCCCTATGATGCTTATAATATGCAATGACTTGGATATAATAACTGTCAGTAGAAATTTTATTTCTCTCTTAATTCAGTGTTATTATCTTTATAAATGTTTATTCTAAAATAATTGATAGAACTGTTCCAATATTAAATAAAAAACGTTAATGATTATAATTATAAAAATTATAAAAAATTTAAAATAAAGACTCAAAAAGTTTATTGGTAAAATTTTTGCATAATATTATATTATTTTTGGTAGTGTATTCAGAATATAACTAATTATAACTATTTATTTTATCCCTTCCCCCTAAGGGCATACTTTCCTCAAGATTTAATGAAAAATAGAGACTATACTTAAATCGCTATTTTGAGCATTTTTATCAGCCTATTTTCTATACTTTTCTATTAAATTTAAAAGTTCTTTTTTAAATTCTTTATTTCTAAATACCTCCTCTAAAATCATCCTTCTATCTCTCTGGGATAGAATATGCTCTTTTAAAAAATCTCTTAGACAATTCTGGAGGTCTATCTCGTATCTATGATTTTCTATATAGTTCTCTACCAACTTCCTAATATTTCTCGCTATCAAAGGACTTTTTCCCTGAGTATATACGACAAAGTATATTCCATCTTTATAGCAGTAGGCAGGGATTATAAAATTAATGTCTTTCTCAAATGTGGAAGAGTTTATAAATTTTCTAAATCTCTTGGCTATATTGACGATTCTCCTGTTGTTTTTCTCATCTATAGCGGTTATTATAAAATCATGCTCTTTTATTATCTTCTCAATATCTTCCTCTGTTAGTTCCTCCACATTACAGGTTATAAACTCGATATTACAGATATTTTTATAGTACATCTTTGTTTCTCTATCTATCTCTTCCTTAGTATACAGAGTTATCTTTTCTGGTTCTCCGGATATTATTTTATTCAATCTTCTTCTACCTACCTCTCCAAACCCAAAAATACATACTTTAAAGTCCTTTAACTTAATAAATACTGGTATCATAGTTATCAGATAGAGAGTTTTCAGGTAAGATCTTTATGATTTAGAGATAAATCAGGTACCTAGAAAAATTAATTTTTATGTAATAAAAAATCTTACTTTTCATTAAAATAAGTGTAATAATAATTAGAACCCTAATTAAATATAAAAAATAAAACCCTAATTCTCATCAAAAAAATTCTGATAAGAACAATAATTATTAAAGACCTTAGTTCCCATCAGTAGTGATTAAAAGAATAATGAAAATGATAATCATTTAATAATAAAAATCATGATTAAAATAATCAGTATAGAACTATATAAAAACTATTAAATATTCTAGGATCTTTCTGAACACTTAGGTAAGATAGGAGATCTTATTCTAGTAATCCACTATAGTGGAAGATATTCAGAGGGCTATTCCCCTCCAATCTTCTTTTTAAAATGCTGTATCTAGAATAATAGAAGTTTTTATTTTAAATTCTTTTTATTATTTTTATAATATATTTACCCTAATTCCCATCAAAAAATTCTGATAAGAATAATAATTATAATAAAAGTATAAAAAGATGGTATTAAAATCAAAATAAGAGATAAATAATCTCCTCCTGGGACGCTCTAAGATACTCTATGGAAGTGGAGGAGATCCTTCTTAGCAGGTTGCTATTATTAATTTTGTTAAAAGTATTATATTTTAATAATATTTTAATACCTTAATTCTCACTAAAGTAACGATTTAAATAATAAAAATAATAAAAAAGACTATAAAAAACTTAGTTCCCACTAAGTAGTGATTAAAAGAAGAATGAAAATAACCAATATAAAAATATTAGATATCCTTAGGATCTTTCTGAACCCTTGGATAATATAGGAGATCTTATTCTGAATCCCTGTATTAAAAGGTATTCAGAGGATCATTCTCCTCCAATCTTTTTTTTTAAAATTTTCTGTTTTTTAAACATTTTCTTTATTTTTATTATTTTTATAATTATTTTTATTATTCTCTAAATTATCCTTTTGATGAGAACTAGGGTTTATTAAAGATAATAATAAAAGTATAAAAAAGGTATTAAAATTAGAATAAAGATAATCTCCTGGGACGCTCTAAGATGCTATGGAAGTGGAGTAGATCTTCTTAGCAGGTTGTTATTATTAATTTTACTATCTTTTTTATTATTTTTACCCTATTCCCACCAAAGTTGATAATTAAAAAATTAAAGATCATAAAAACTAAAAAGAAAATTAAAAAGGAATCTTACATGTCTATCCAATGTCCAAATATAAAAATAAAGTGTTATTCTACTTTTTTACTTTTTTGCCTCTCTCTATCAGAATTTTATTCATTTTATTATTTTATTGTTATTACCCTTAAGATTTTTATTATTTTTATTTGATATTTTTTATTATTCTTCTAATCACGGTCTTGATGAGAAGTGGGTTTATTATATTATTTTTTTATTGAATTATTTGAATTGTATAAATAAATTATCCTAACATTCCCGATGAGGATATCAATCCCACTAAACCACTCCATATAATCTCAATGGAGATCGCTCCCAATATTAACCCCATAATTCTCACAATAGCATTTATTCCCGAAGTCCTTAAAGCCATTACTATCTTCTCAGATACGTAGAGAATAAGTATAGATATTCCCGTTGCAAGTAGGATGGAGACTATTATAACTAACTTATCCAATATTCCAGTACTGTGTTCCATAAGTATAATAGTAGTTGTTATACTTCCAGGACCTGCAAGCAAGGGTATACCTAGGGGCACTACTGCGATATCTTCCAACTGTGACATCTCCTCCTTTTCTTTCTGTGTCTGTTTGATCTTAGACATCTTGGCGTGGAGCATATCCCACGATATCTTTAATATCAACAGTCCTCCAATAACTTTAAAGGAGTCTACAGTAATTCCGAAAAAATTGAATATATATTTTCCAAAGAACCCAAATATTAAGAGGGTCAGTACCACTACAATTGCAGCCCTCTTTAGTATATGTATTACCTCTTTCTCTGTGTTGTTGACAGTCCACATATAAAAGAGGGGTGCCAATCCTATAGGATTCATAATAATAAAGAGAGAGGTAAAGGAGTATATAAAAAGGTTGATGTATTCCATACACCTCGCCCTTTGGCTGTATATCAAGATATTGGGATATTAAAATATAATAGAATTTTAATTCCTATTGATACTAGAGTTAAAATTACTTTTACCTTATATATCCTTAAATGAAATTTTTGCCCTTTCCAAGTACTTAGAGGTGTTCTTATTGGGATATTTTTATCTTCTTCCTATATCAATTATTTTATTTTTATTTATTATAATACTATTGGGATAAAAATATTTTTAAACTCCAAAGGTAAAGTATTTTAATTAATTATTACCATATATTAATCAATGTTAATTAACTCCTTAATATGTATTGGGATAGTTATGAAGGATCCTTTCAACAGAGAGATAAGGTCCCTAAGGATATCAGTAACCCCTCACTGTAATCTAAAATGCTTCTACTGTCATAGAGAGGGATATAGAAAATTTAATGGTAGATATATGACACCTGAAGAGATAGGGAAGATCGTAAAAACCTTTTTAGAATTTGGAATCAAAAAGATCAAAGTATCTGGAGGGGAACCTCTCCTAAGGGAGGATCTACCTGAGATAATTGAAAGTATTTCCCACCGTAAGATAAAGGAGATCTCCCTAACTACAAATGGAATACTCCTGAAAAAATACGCTGAAGTATTAAAAGACGCTGGTCTTCATAGGGTTAATGTCAGTTTAGATACCTTAGATCCTGAAAAGTATAGAAGAATAACCACCTACGGAGATGTGGAGTTGGTGAAGGCAGGGATAGAGAGAGCCATAGAGGTGGGACTTACACCCTTAAAGATAAACTACCTTGCAATGAAAAATACACTGGAGGATCTGGAGGATCTTATGGATTACTGTAGGGAGGTTGGGGCTATACTTCAAGTTATAGAACTTATGCCCCTGAATGAAAATTTAAAAAAATACTACGTAGATATTACACCTATAGAGAAGAAAATAGGAGAGATGGCAGATAAAGTAGTTACGAGAAGATCGATGCACAACAGGAGGAAGTACTACATAGGTAATTTAGAGGTGGAGTTTGTCAGACCTATGGATAATACAGAGTTCTGTAGCCACTGTACAAGGATAAGACTAACCTACGACGGATATATAAAGCCCTGTCTCCTTAGAGAGGATAACTTAGTAGATGTACTTACACCTTTAAGGAGGGGGGAGGATATAAGGGAGTATATACGTCAGGGGATACTTAGGAGGGAACCTTACTTTAAAGGGGATAAATATTAAGAAATAATATAATACCTAAATTCCCATTAATAAAAAATAATTATGATAAAAATTACAAAAAATAAAAAACTAAAAAAAGAAATTAAAAAGAAATACCACCTGTTTTTTCACTATACAGGTATTTTAACTTTTATTTATTTAATAATGTCGTATCCACTTTGTAATTCTGGATAAAGATTATTTTCTGGCGTGTTCTCTTTATTTTATTGTTATTTCTCTCAAGATTTTATTATTTTATAACCTTAGTTCCCATCAGTAGTGATTAAAAGAACAGTAAAAATGATAATTGTTATAATAAAAATCATAATTAAAATAATCAGTATAAAACCATTAAACTATAAGGATCTTTCTGATCACTTAGATAAAGATAAGAAATCCTATCTGATATCTACTATATTAGAAGGTATTCAAAGGACTATCCCTCCAATCTCCTTTTTAAATTTTATATTTGATAATGATAGAAGTTTTTATTTTAAAACCTTTTCTTTATTTTATAATTATTTTTATTATTCTTTAAATTATCCCTTTGATGGGAACTAGGGTATTTTATATTATCATAATATTATTATTTTTATTGACCTTCTAATCACAATCTCGATAGGAACTAGAGCATAATATAAAATAAAAAGTAAAACCTATTTTTTATACTCCGTGAATATATCTAATTACAGGTCCCTTGGATCCACCAACTCCCCCTTAACTGCACAGGCTGCCGCTGTAATAGGAGATGCTAAATACACCTCTGAATCCAAGGATCCCTCCCTACCTCTAAAGTTCCTGTTGGAGGTGGCAACACCTACCTCTCCAGGTCCCAAGATTCCATAAAGTGCCCCCATACATGCGGAGCATGAAGGATTGGTTACAACACATCCATACTTGTAGAACTTCTGTATTATACCCTCCTCCATCGCAGCGAGCATCACCTCCCTTGAGGCAGGAGTTACTATAACCCTCACATCATCTGCAATACCTCCATACTCCTCTATAACTCTTATCGCCATCCTTAAGTCCTCCAGTCTTCCATTTGTACAGGAGCCGATGAATACCTGATCTATAGGTTTCCCAGCAACCTCCCTTGCAGGTTTTACGTTATCTACAGCATGAGGGCAGGCAAATACAGGTTCTAAGTCATCTACCTCTATCTCATAAACCTCCTCGTACTCTGCATCCTCATCCCCCTTTATTACCTCGAAGGGTCTCTCCCTTCCATGTCTCTTCATGACTTCTTTAACGTAGTTAATTGTTTTTTCATCAGGTTCTATTACTCCCGTTTTTGCACCCATCTCTATGGCCATATTCGTCATAGTCATCCTTGACGCTATACTCATGTTTTTAACAGTCTCCCCTCCAAACTGCACAGCCTTGTAGGTTGCTCCGTCAAACCCTACCTCACCGATGATATGGAGGATCACATCCTTAGAGGTTACATAAGGTTTTAGATCTCCAGTAATATTGAAGTACAGTGTTTCAGGTACCTTAAACCACAACTCCCCAGTGGCAAATACTGCAGCCATATCTGTACTCCCTATACCTGTTGCAAAGGCACCGAAGGCTCCATGGGTACAGGTATGGGAGTCTGCTCCAACGATCACAGTACCTGGGACAACATGTCCCTTCTCAGGAAGTACCTGATGACATACTCCCTCCCTTATATCGTAGAAGTTCTTTATCCCATGTTTCTTTACGAATTTCCTCATAAGTATGTGGTTCTCCGCGGCGTTGATACTGTCGGCAGGCACCTGGTGATCGAAGAGTACAACTATCTTTTCAGGATCCCAAACCTTCTCTATTCCCTCCCTCTCTAAGGTATTTACAGTTAGTGGTCCTGTGATGTCATGTACCATAGCGGTATCTATCTTTGCCATCACTATATCTCCAGGAGATACAGATCTCTTTCCAGATGCTTTAGCGAGGATCTTCTCGACAAGAGTCATTCCCATGATACTACCTCCGAAGTTTTTATTATTATAATCCTCAATAATAATTAAGATTTTTATAGTTATTTGTATTTCAAAAATTTTTATATTTAAATATTATGCTATGTAGGTAGGAACTATTATTTTATTAAAATTTAATAATAAAGATTGTGATTGAAATGCTAAATCTAACAAAGATTATTGGAGATGAGATTGTTAAAAGATGTGAAGGGATAAAAGGAGTTAAAGGAGTTATACCATCAGTAAAGATAAGTAGAACAAATAGTTCTTGTATCGATGTAGATATAAATGTAGAAATAGAAAAAACTTATTAATAAAGATAATAAAAATTTAAATTTATAAATTAATTAAAGAGGAGGTAAAGAATATTATAAAGGAGTATATCCCTACCAAGTTTAACATTAGTTAATATGTTCTTACCTTGCCCCCTCTCTAGTGTTCAGTATAGGTTCCAAAGATAATCAGCAAGATTTTACTTTTTTATCTATGTACTAACTCTTTATTTTTAAAGATTTCTATTTTTTATTTGCTGTATTCTTTTTTTATCTTATACTTTATTATAATTATTATTTTTATCGAGATCCTTCTTTTTTATTATTTTTAACAACCTCCTCAACTCCACCATCTTTGGAGGAAGTTCTCTCCACCTCCAGAAACCTCTAAGTATCTCATCCATACTATAGTATCTCTTCAAGTAGTTAACCCATCTATTCCAAAGTTCTGGGTAGAGATCTCTTACACGTAAGAACTCACTGTTAAGTGCAGCAGGGCATAGATAACAACCTATCCTCTCAAAACCCCTGTCGTAGAGTGGGTTATAGGGAATACCCTCTAAAAGTATATAACTCCAGACGTCGATGGCGTTCCAATCCAATATAGGGAAGAGATTAACCTGAAAATCTATAAATCTACTCTTTCTCGTATAACTTAACTTAGATCTGGTGAAACTTTCGAATTTTCTCGATCCATCTATTGTCAATACCTTTTTATTTGGATAGTGTTCCATGAAAAAATTTTTTAAAGGTATCAACTTGCAGACACTGTTGCACCATCTGTTATCCTTTGTAGGAATCCCTTCCCTCTCTAAGTGATCCCAGAAGTAATCTCCATCTACTATATGTAAGTTTAAATCGTATTCCTTTGCAAATCTCTTTACGTACTTTAAAGTATCTGGATACTCTAAACCTGTATCTATAAATATAACATCTATATCGGGAATAATTTCCCTTGCAAGAAGTGTGGAAACAGCACTATCCTTCCCACCACTGAAAGAGGTATTTATTATATATCCTTTCTCCTTATATCTCTCTATGTATCTTTTAAGGATAGTCTTGGAATACTCTAAAAGGCGATTTATTCTCTCTCTATTCTTTTCTAAGTACTCCTCTATTTTTTTAATGTAAATATCTTTTTTCTTTCTTTTTAAATCTTTCAATTTAATGCCCTTCTCTCTTTTTACACCAACACCTATGAAATCTCCCATCTCCACTCCTACGAAGTTATTACATTCTTTAACAATCTCTAGATATTCTCTGGGATTCTCTACATAATCTTCTTTTAGATATTTGCCCTTTAGTCTCCTCTTTGTAGGTTTTAAGTGGATTTTTTTAGAGTCTATAAGTTGGTAGTAGTAAGGTGTAGGTGTAAATTTCCAGTCTAAATCCAGAAGGTTAAACTCCAATATCCCTATTTGAGTGTTCTCATCAATATATACTCTTTTCCTATAGTCCATACCAGGGAGTTTTTCTAGGAGTATTAAATCATCGTATTGGAGATTTAAATCTGTCAATCTGTTGATAACGTCTATCTCGTACTTAGAGGCGAACTTTGTATCCTCTTTAAACCTTGAGATGAGATAACCTTTTCTGTTCATTGGGATCACATCATAGTTTAGAATTGTCTGTATACTTAAGAATTGTAGTCATGAACATAATTTTTTAAATTATAATAAAAATAATATAATACCCTAATTCCCATCAAAAAATTCTAATAAGAATAACAATAATTATAAAAAATAAAAATATAAAAAGAAGTATTAAAATTATTGAAATTAAAACAAGAGATAAATAATTTCTCCTGGAATGCTCTAAGATACTGTAGGGATAAAACAGATCCTCCCTAACAGTCTGCTATTATTATCCATATTTTAATATTTTCTCAGTCTTCTTTATTATTTTTTTATTATCTAAATCTTACTTTGATGGAAATTAAGGTTTATTTTATTACTCCTCTTAAGATTTTTATTATTTTTTTATTATGATAATCATTTTTATTATTATTTTTTTAATCACAATCTTGATGGGAACTGGGGTTAATATAATAAATAAAAAAGGTAAAAAACTTCTAAAAGAAGGTTAGGGAAAATTCTACACTACCTTTTCAGTGCTAATGGAGTTCAGGGGTTAAAGTTTATTTTGATTACTATATTCTTTAATTAAATATTAACAGTTTTAAGATTCTTATCTTTTAATTTTTTTCTACTTTTTATAATTCTTTTTTATTCGATCCTCATAGTTATTTTAAACTTAAAATTTTATTCATAACTATAAAATAGATGATAAAATATAAAAAAAGATAAAAAACCCTCAATTACCTTTCTCTGGCTATTCCTAGAACCTTGAAGGTGGAACTCTTATTATTTTAGAGGGTTTTATCCACAGACTAATGGAGACAATACCTAAAAGTTAGTAGGGTTTCAAATTATTTACCTTCTAATACTTACATATATCGGGGAATACAACACTATATAATTTTTTAATTTATATAAAAATAAGATTAAGATTTTATATAATACTCACCTTATTATACTAATGATTATATCAATAACACATTAGGGTGATAAATTTGATATCAAAGTACGTTGTTAGAGATGTAATGACTAGAGGAATCTACGAAGTATTTTTAGATACACCTCTAAGAGAGATAATAAAAACCATGGGCGAAAACAACATATCTTCTGTAGTGGTAACAGATAGAGAAGGTACATACTGGGGGATTATTACAAGTTTAGATGTACTAAAGTATTATACAAAGGATATAGATAACTTAAAGGCTGAAGATATAATGGTTAGTAAAATTATCACAGTAGATCCTCTAACTCCTTTAGAAAAGGCTGCTGCCATAATGGTGGAAAATAGAATACACCATCTATATGTAGTGTCTGAACTTAGGGAGGATAAGATAGTGGGAGTTATCAGTTCAAAGGACATTATCAAAGTGCTCCATAAAGCGCTGGAAGAATAGGTGGAAGAATGAGCAAAATTAGAGATATAAACCTCTACCCTGAGGGGGAGTTAAAGATAGAGTGGGCTAGGAGGCATATGCCAGTTTTGAATCTCATAAGGGAGGAGTTTAAAGTTGAAAAACCATTTAAAGGGCTTACCATAGGGATGGCATTACATCTAGAGGCGAAAACTGCTGTATTGGCTGAAACCTTAATGGAGGGAGGGGCAGAGATCGCCATTACTGGATGCAATCCTCTATCTACCCAGGACGATGTAGCCGCTGCCTGTGTAAAGAGGGGGATGAATGTATACGCCTGGAGAGGAGAGACTCGAGAGGAGTACTACGAAAATCTACATAGGGTATTAGATCATGAACCAGATATAGTGATAGACGACGGTGCAGATCTTATATTTCTACTCCATAGGGAGAGACAGGAACTTCTCGATAAAGTAATGGGAGGTTGTGAGGAAACTACAACTGGAGTTATAAGACTAAAGGCTATGGCTGAGGAGGGAGTGTTGAAGTTCCCAGTTATAAACGTAAATGATGCCTATACAAAACACCTCTTTGATAACAGGTATGGAACAGGACAGAGTGCCATGGATGGTATTATAAGAACTACAAACCTTCTAATTGCTGGGAAGAATGTGGTAGTGGCTGGATACGGTTGGTGTGGTAGAGGAGTTGCAATGAGGGCTGCTGGAATGGGTGCAAATGTTATCGTAACTGAAGTTAATCCTATAAAGGCCCTGGAGGCTAAAATGGACGGCTATAGAGTTATGAAGATGGAGGAGGCCGCCAAGATAGGAGATATCTTTATCACTACAACAGGATGTAAGGATGTAATTAGGGCTGAACATATGCTAGTTATGAAGGATGGGGCTATCCTTGCAAATGCAGGGCACTTTGACAACGAGATCAGTAAGGAGGACCTTAGGAGTATCTCCAAGTCTGTTAGATGGGTCAGAAGAAACATAGAGGAGTACGACTTAGGGAATAAAAAACTCTACCTCCTTGGAGAGGGCAGGTTGGTAAACCTAGCATGTGGAGATGGACATCCTTGTGAAGTTATGGACATGAGTTTTGCAAACCAGGCACTAAGTGCCAAGTACCTTAAGGAGAATCATGAAAAATTAGAGAACAAGGTATACAACATACCTTATGAGCAGGATCTACGAATAGCCTCTTTAAAGTTAAAGTCTATGGGTGTCGAAATCGATGAATTAACGCCAGAGCAGAGAAGATATTTAAGTGATTGGAGAGAAGGGACTTAATTTTAGTAAAATTATTAAAAAAAATAAAAATAATAAAAATTAATATTAATAAAGAAAAATATTTAAAAACCCTAATTCCTACTAAAATCCTGATAAGAACAACAAATAATTAATAAAAGAAGGTATTAATGAGAAATAAAGGATCTCTCCTGGGACGCTCTAAGATACCAAATGGAATTGGAGTAGATCCTCCTAACCAGTTGCTGTTATTAATTTTGTTATAAATTATTTTTACTTATATTTTATTTATAACTATAATTTCCATCAAGGCAATGATTGGAAGAATGATAAAAATAATGATTAATAAGCTTTCATTCTCCTAGACTACATTGGACACTAGAGAAACAAGCAAGGTTTCTTTTTAATTTACAGTAAAAATTAATTTTATGTAAATAATATAAAAAATCATAAAAACTAATAAAGAAAATTAAAAAGGTATCTTACTAGTTTATCCAGTGTCCAATATAGGAAGAAAGGGTTATTTTACTTTTATACTTCTATCTATTCAAAATTCTGTTCATTTATTATTATTCCTTTTATAACTTTTATTATTCTTATTATTATACTTCTAATTACTGTTTTGATGGGAGGTAAGTATTTAAAAATAAAAGAGGAAAAAACCTAAAAGTTAGTGATAATAGTCCTTCTGTCTAGTATTCTGATATAAGTAGAGGATAACGATAAAATCCTACTTTTTAATATTGAGATTTTTATTTTTTAATAAAATAGTAATTTAAAAGAATACCAGGGAATTTCCTTTTTTCTAATGTTTAAGAGTATAAGGAGAAACCTTTGCTTCTTTTTATTTTTTATCAACTTTTTTATATTAATTTTATTTTTTATAATATTTTTAAGAAGAATTATATAATACTTACAATATACTCAACTAAACACCTCGTTATATCTACCTTGGAAACCCTCGAGAGTGCCTTCCAAGAGGGCGCTCCATTTACCTCTAACACCTTCAAACTTCCATCTTCATCCTCTATAATATCTACACCACCGTAGAGTATACCCAGGGCTTTTTTGGCTTTTAATGCTATATCCTCTATCTCAGGTGTAACTTCACACCTCTCAGGTCTTCCATTTTGACGTATATTAGTTATCCAGTTGTCGGAGATACGGTACATAGCAGCAACAACATTATCTCCTACAACAAAGGCCCTAATGTCTCTGTACCCTTCTCCAGGTGTATTTATAAATTCCTGGAGGTATATTACTCCGTATTTCTTTTTGTACTCATTTAGAAGATTTAACCTCGTTATAAGGGATTTGTTTTTGAACCTGTATATACCTTCTCCACCGTTTCCAAATATAGGTTTTAAAACACAGTCCTCGAATTTCTCTGCCCATGCCATAGCCTTATGTATGTCCTCAGTTACAAGTGTCTTAGGATGAGGTACATTGTGGATATCCAAAAGTGCAGAGGTTTTGAACTTATTTCCACAGTTTTCTAAGGCCTCAGAAGGGTTTATTACTGGAATATAACGTTCTATGTACTTAATAACATCGTATCTGTAGTAGTTGTTTATATCTCCAAGGTTTCTAACGAATATGGCGTTGAGATCGAGAATATTTTTTCTCTTATATACAAATTTTATATCCATACCTGAATAGTAAGTAATCCCAGAGGGTTTAATATATACTGGTGTGATATTAAGTTCATTCATAGCCCTTTCTAACTCGTAGGTAACCCAATCCCTACTTTCACTTAATATACCTATTTTCATAGTTTCACGTTTATAGTGTGTTAATCCTATTAAAGAGATCTATCCTTTTTCTAGAGTGTTTAAATTTTTTCTATATACTATACTTAATAATCAAAAATCCATTTTAAACATATTTATCAAAAATAAAACAGTAATTTTGAAAATTCTTAAAAAAGTAATTATGTTAAAAATTTTTAATGTATTTTTTCTAATTCTTAACTATTTTTAAATTATAATTATTATTTTAAAACTACAACATATAACGGATACTCTCTATGAACTCCTCTAAATATATTCCCTTAACTGTATCTACTACTGGAATATTCAGCCTTTTGGAGATCTTGTTCAGTATCTCCTCATAACTCTCGCCTAAGTTTTTAAACCTCTTTCCATTTACAGTAATTCCTATTACCTTCCTATTACTTACTAACTCCAAAACCCTTATATGGCGTTCTATCTCTTCCACATTTAAGGTATCAGATGCAAGTATTATGTAATCAGGTTTTGAACCGTAGAGGATAGATAGACTTACAACACCCCCTCCCCTACCAGTTCCTACCTCTAAGGGATCTGAAAATACTCCAGTTTGGCTGGACACTATTATAATATCTTTACCTTCTAAATCCACCTTTTTGATGGCACCAAAAATAGTAGAGGCTACATGACAGAGAGGTATAACTTGGGGGATTATCATCTCCTCCATATTACAGAGTTTTGAATGAGGTTCAGTACCTACACAACCTACCTTGAAGTGTCTACTAAGTTCCCTCTTTAAAATAAGAGATGTGGTAAACTTACCACTCTTCCTCCCAGTGCCCATTACAGTTATTATCCTTCCCTCTATACCCTCTAAACCTAACTTGGCGTAATCTATGTATCTCTGGAATGCCTGAGGATCTGAAGAGTCAAAGTATTCAACGCCGTACTCCTCTGCAGTAGATACCAATCTATGGTTATCACCTACTCTATAGAGTCTTGCCATGTTGTATACGTTTTTACCTCTCTCCATCTCTTTTAATATAGTCTCCTCCCATACCTTTACCTCAGAGGGCCCCAGTATCTCCTTAGTCCATATAAAGGTGTCGTAGTCCTCTTCCAGGTGTTTTTCCTCTCCAAAGTGATAACCTACTATTTTAATATTAGAGAACCTCTCCAATCCCTCTGACACTTTGTTTTTATGGGATAGTTTTGCACACCTTACGATCATAGCATCCCTATATATCTTCCCTTTCCACCCTTTTAATTATAGCCAAGGATAAATAGTGGTTGATATCCTCAAAGTCGATCTCTTCAATCCCCCCCCACTGTATCCTTTCATCCTCCCAAAAACCTTTACTTACTATCCCTATTAGGTATTTATCCCTCTCCTCTTTATCTAATACTCTCTTCAGTATCTCTCCCAACCTCTTCGTCTTCATAACTACGATGGTGTCAAATACCCCTAAACATCTCTCTAAATCTTCACCTCTAGGTAAAATAACCAATTTCTCTCCCCCTTCAACGAGAGGTATATTCAACCTCCCTGCACAGGCGAAGGGAGAGGGTATTCCATTTACGATCTCCACCGGGATATTATCCCTCTTTAACAGTTTCCAGAGGTAGGAGAAGGTACTGTATAAGGTAGGATCTCCTATGGTAATTACCGCCACCTCTCCCTGAGCACTTTTAACAGTTTCAAAAGCTCTCTGATGGTATTTCTTTACCTGTTCCCTATCCCTCATCATTGGAAATAGCAACTCCTCTACAGGTTTTCCCTCTACAATATCCTTTACAATATCGTAGGCTAATGAGGATCTACCCTCCTTGGACACTGGAATAAATATCTTATCTACTTTTTTTAACACCTTTACAGCCTTCAACGTCAATAACTCCCTATCTCCTGGTCCTACTCCTACGCCATAAACTTTTTTTACCATCAAATCACCAGATTTCGAAATAGAGATTTAAAATACTCCGTTGTATGCCAGTATCCAGAATACGATGGCGGTAAAAAAATAAGGTGCTACTCCACATCCAAGCCACTGTTTCTGATTTAAACTATCCTTACCAAGAATTAAGGCTGTAATGTGCCCCACTATGAGAAGTCCAACAGTTAGAAAGATCATGGTTACTATTCCACTGAATATACCAAGGCCTAAGTTATATACATAGTTAGACAGTATTCCAAATACTATGCCACCCAACGTATGGATTATAGCAGATTTTCCTTCCACATCCATATAAACACCTTAAAAAATAAAATTACCTCTTAACTATCTCCTTGATTCTGTATATATCTATAGTTTCTTTAGGTCTCTTACTTCCCTCGGTGTAGGTGTAATCAACCACTACTTCAACCTCCTCATGCACCTGCAACTTATCCCTCTCCCTCAATAGTATATCGCCCTCCTCAAGTAGAAAGGCGAATTTCCTCTTTGTTTTCAATGAACCCCTGTCTATTACTATACTATCTCTCTCCAACTTCAACTCAAGTGTAGAGTAGTGCATACTCTCCCTTAAACGTATATATATACCTTTTTCCCACAGATCTCCAAGGTTTCACATTCTCCATCTGTAGGTTTCTCCTCACATACTTCTATCCAGTCCCTATTTGCAATATCCTGGGATGCTATACTTAGAATATATCTTAACTCCTCATCCTCTGTGTATATCTTGGCCATCGTTTTGTATCTCCTACCTAACAGTGCAATATCCCTCAGTGCCAGTTTAACCTCTGTGAATAGTTTTAAGTATCTTTTAGCATTCTCTATCTGCTCTGGATATCCAGATAGAACAGGGTACTCTTTATCTAATATAGGATCTTTTTTTATCTGATAATCAACTCCACAGGTTTCCATAACTCTAAATATGACAGACTGTGGAACCCCAGGTGGAATAGGTATCTCTACTATATTATCCTTTTCCATAGTATCTCCTACTCAAAAAATATTGGTTGTAAATATTAATCCTAGTTCCAATTGATTAGTTAGTAAAGTGAGTAAACTTATTTATCGTTATTTAGTAGGAATGAGGGTTTTTGTTTCCTATTTTTATTGATTTTTATTATGATTAAGAAAAATAATTTTTAAAATATTAATATATTTTTAAATATTCTAAATTTACCCTATAACCTCTGATGTTGGCTTTATTTTAATTAGAATATAATTCTTCATGTAGGATCTTCTAACCTCTGCTATATCTTTAAGAAGGTACTTTCCAACTTTAACGTTCTCTATCTTCTCATGATAGGTGTCGTAATCTAACTTCACCCTTAAACCATCTAACTGTGTAACTATAGGCATCGGAGACAAAATACCGTATATCTCTTCTACGCTCTTCTCCAGTATGTCCTTAAGTACAACTGGAGGGACTATTGGAGGATCGTAAGAGAGTTCCTCCCTTCTCCTGTTTATCAACTTTGTAATCTCCTCCACCATCCTCTTTAAAGCCTGTCTCTCCTCACTGTGTCTCAACCTCTGACTTCTCCTTCCAAGGTTTCCCACGTAGGGATAGGGAATATCCAACTTTTCAGGCCCCCCAGTTACTACAACAGGGATATCTACATCGAAGAGATGTACCTTATCTTTTAAACAACTTTCAAAGTTGCCCATAACGTATACAGCAATATCGTGCTCCTCGATAAGCCTCTTTTCCCTCTCCTTTATACTACTTATACCTTTACCTGCTCCGTGGGCAAGTCCTATCATGTTGGACTTTGCTCCATACCTTCTTAGATACTCTGCTACATCACAGGCTGTATGAGGTAGATGGTGCCTTGATAAACTTGGAGCGACAACTGCTATCTCGATCCCTGCCAGTGGTGTTTCAACTACCTTCCCCTTGTACTTCTTAGCCTCCCTCTTGAAGTTCTCCAACTCACTTTGAGGAAGTGCCACAGTCATATATACGTCCAACTGCATCACATGTTCCTGGATTATAAAACCACCAATATCTTCAATCCATTCTTTTAATATATTGTTTCTATAAACTCCTCCCTCGTATCTAACGATCTCGTACATCTCCTTCACCTAGAATTTTTAGAAGTCGGATCTGATAGTGATAGTTCCAAATGTCTTCTTACTGTCGTTGAAGAGTGTGACATCGGTGATTACCCTTTGGATTGAGGATTTCTCATCTATAAGGGTAATGTGATCAGTTAGTACTATCTCTTCAAAGGCATACTCATCTATCTTCTTTAATATCTCCCTTATTATATCCATTTCCAATATATTAATCGATTTGGTAGTTATAGAAATATGATCTATAGTATTCCCTGACATCATAATCTTAACCAGAGGTTCCCAGTCCTTAGTTAATGCCTCTATATAGTCCTCCTTTTCAGAGATGATATAGTCCCTACCCCCAAGTAACATAATAAGGTCATCTACAAGATTCTTCAACTTTTCCTTTTTATTTCTGTCATAGAAATAAAAATTAGATATCCTAGAACACTTCTGAATCTTTGCAGAACCTTTGCTGTATATTTTGTAGGTTCTTACAATATCCCCTCTACTTACTATACCTATAAGTTCTCCCTTATCATCTAATACTAACAACCTTCCAATATCCATCTTCGCCATTATCTTCTGGGATTCTGAGGCAGAAGTTTCTGGAGATATAAATACTAATTTATCCTTTGGAGTCATTATGTCCTCAATAGTGGTTTTTTTACCACCTTTCTCCAGATCTCTAAAGGTAACCACTCCAACTAATTTCCCATCGTCATCAACAACTGGATAACCCATGTGTCGGTATTTCTCTATATATTCCTTTAACTTATCGATACTATCGTTCTTGTTGATAGTTATGATATTCCTTGTCATTATATTCTTTACAGGTATTTTCTCTAATACCCTTAAATCGTAAAGTTTTATTAAATCCTCTTCTGCCTCCTTTACAAATAAGGTGATATGGTTGAATATGCTAAATAGGGAGTTCTGTTCTAATCCGATATTGTAAACCCTTTCCACAGTAGATAGTTTTTTAAATAACATATTAACACCATTTTTATTACGATAGTAATATCTTTAAGTATAATATAGTTAATAATTATATAACATTAATGGTATAGAATATCTTTTGAAATAGATTTAATAAGGAGTTAGTACAGAATTCTTATAGAGAGATTTTTTAGAAAATATTAACCACAGGTGATACTTTTGGATGGAAAGGTAGATTTTATCCAAGGTAATGCAGCAAGTGCAAGGGGAGCAATTAAGGCAGGTTGCAGATTCTTTGGAGGATATCCTATAACCCCATCTACAGAGGTAGCAGAAGAGATGGCGAGAATACTCCCAAAGGTAGGAGGGTATTACGTCCAGATGGAAGACGAGATAGGGGCCATGGCAAGTGTAATAGGTGCAAGTTGGGGTGGTTTAAAGGCGATGACGGCAACTTCAGGCCCTGGACTTAGCCTCATGATAGAACAGATCGGCTACGCCTATATGACAGAGGCACCCTGTGTAATAGTGGATGTACAGAGGGGAGGGCCCTCTACAGGTCAGCCTACTTACGCCAGCCAGGGAGATATGATGCAGGTTAAATGGGGCTCCCATGGAGACTACGAACCTATAGCCCTTGCCCCATCTTCGGTACAGGAGATGTACGACTTTACAATTATGGCATTCAACTACGCCGAGATGTACAGGATACCAGTATTTGTCATGGCAGATGAGATCGTAGGACATATGAGGGAGAAGGTTGTACTCCACGACAACATCCCTATAGTGGAGAGAACTACTCCTGAGGAGAAACCCTGTAAGAAACCTTTCCCATTTGATAAAGATATTGCAGAGATGCCAGTATTTGGAAGGGGCTACAACGTACATATTACAGGACTCACCCATGACGAGAGGGGCTACCCAGATGTCTCACCTGAAACCCATGACAAGTTAGTTAGAAGGATATGTAATAAAATACTGAAGAACAAGGATAAGATTATAAAGTATGAAGGAAAGTACCTGGAGAGTGATATAATATTCCTATGCTACGGTACACCCTCAAGAACAGTAAAATATACTGTTGAGATGTTGAGGAAGGAGGGATACGACGTAGGATACTTGAGACTTATAACAGTACATCCATTCCCTGACAAAATAGTAAAAGATCTAAAGGCCACTAAGATTATAGTACCAGAGATGAACTTGGGCCAGATTGTCGAAGAGGTAATGAAGTACAGTAGAGCCGAAGTAGTACCTTGTAGTAAGATAGGCGGGGAGTTGCATAAACCAGAGGATCTTATGGCACTTGTAGATTAAAATTTTTAATTATTATTTTTTAATTATAATATTAATGAGTATATTAAGTGGAAATTATGAAGATATCTTATAAAGATATTCTTATTGTGTTTCTCATAGTTACCCAACTGTTCTTAGTTTTTTATATTGTATTTAAAACAGAAGATAGTCACACTGATAACACCTATTCTTTAAATAATCTAAGTAATGATAGGTTAAAGGACGTAAAAACTAATAATTTCGAGTATATTTCTTATAATACCAGTAATAAGTTTAACAGTAGTACTTTGAATAATACAAAAACAGACAATTCCAATTCTACTGTTAAAGAATCTAACAACAGTATTACAAATAGTACAATACCACAGCACAGTAGAGTAGATAATTTAAATAATTCTGTCTCTGAAGATTTAAACATTAGCATCTCATACTCTGAAAATCAAAAAAACAACTACCCTAATATAAAAAATATAACACTCTCTGAACTCTTTATGAATCTACCTTACTCTAACGTTATAAAGATCTCCGAAGAGGGAGAAGGTATAGTAAAAACTTATACAAATGATGGATATATAATAAACTTCGATGTTAGAAACTACAAACCTAACTTAGATAACCCAAGATATGCAAAGGTATTAAAGGAGACTAGGCAATTCCAATACGGCACCTATTACAAATATACCTATACTATCCAATATGACAATATCACTTCAGTAAGTTATTGCTACTATAGAAGAGTTGGGAAATACCATATAATCATGGGATTTAATAAGGAGGACGATTTTACTAGAGAGATGTGGCTAAGGTGGAACCAACATATTAACAACCTTATGTATCAATGAATCGAAAAGTAATAAAACAAAAAATTCTATCAACAAACCTTTAAAGTTAAAAAATATATGAGTAGGAGATTATGGATACTTATATAATAATGGAGAATTTAATAAGGAATCATGGATATACCGGTCTCCTTATAGTGGCATTTACTGAGTCGATAATCCAACCTGTACCTCCAGATATCTTTATAATGGGAGCCTCGATCTTTGGTTTAGACCCTTTAATATGTGCAGTAGTTTCAACTGTAGGTTCAATATTGGGAGGAGTAACTAGTTATATATTGGGGCATAATCTTGGCACACCAGTTTTTATTAGACTGTTTGGAGAGAGGTACTTTAGAATGGGGGAGGAGTTCTTTGAAAAGTACGGTATATGGGGAGTGATAATTGCAGGATTCTCCCCCCTACCATATAAAGTTGTAGCCTGGCTCTCAGGGGTTTTTGACATGAATGTCTTAAAATTTACAGTTGGAACGTTAATAGGAAGGTTTCCCAGGTTTCTCCTTATAGCCTATTTTGGACATGGAGTTTCTATATACTTAGGTATTTAAAAATAGTAAAACAAAAATTTTAATTATGAGTTTTTTAATAATCTATTGAAAGGATTTTTTGTATTTATACCATATATGGTGGATCATCTATGCACATCTACGACACTATGAATAATAGAGAACTCTCGCAACTATTCTTAGAATACTGTAAAGAAGACTGGAAAAAACGATCTGAAGCTGCTAGGATATTAGGTCATATTAACAACCAGAAAGAGATAGATAGATTAACCCCTCATATTATTGAGTTGGCTCTAGATTCAAATAGATTCATTAGAACGAATCTAGTTCATTCTCTAAAGAAAATAGTATTGGAGCATAATATTATAAATGAAGACATCTTTATTCTGTTGTACTTTCTAGCCAATAGTTCTGATAAGTCCGTATGTAGTTTAATAGTTCATATTATAAAGTCTATAGATAGATATATATTAATTAAATTTGTTTCACAGTTATCTAAAAAGTTAGAATCTTCAAACAACTATGAAAAGCTTTACTCTCTCGTATCAATAGGGTTGATATCTACTGTAACACCTGAATATCTTATGGATGCACTATCTCAACTAATGTTATTGGCAAATATTAATAGGCATAAAATACTGCAGATTATGGCTATTGAGATACTAGGAGAATTTGAATTCTTAAATAAAGAGTATTTAACTGAGTTATACTATATCTGCTATATAGGATACCATTACAAAGAGATATTCCAAAATCATAATTTAAAAGATAATTTTAAAGAATATTTTAATAAAATTAAATATTATAATATATATTTAAAAGAAGAAACTTCTAAAGACGATATTCTGGAGGTTGTTAATACAATAAGGAATAGGGGATATGAATATGATGATACCTTGAAAATCCTTGAGATGTCTATTCTATATACCCATTTCAAACCTCTTAGAGAGTTATTAGAAGAAGATGAAAACCTGGGTAAGGTACTACTAGAAGAAGTTTTATGGTATATAAAAAGCGATAACTTTATGGTCAAATTATCTGCAATATTACTCTTTTCCAAGATCGTAACCGTAGAAAAGGTCTATCAACATTTAGATAAAAGAGACATTAATGAGTTTTTCAAGGTAATTGAAAACAGTCTAAATAAGGGTAACTATCTATTAAAAGGGTTCTCTCTTGAGGCGCTCCATAACCTTGTAAAATGGGGTGGTTCTCAATATATTTTAGAGAAAATAGAGAAGGTTATGGAAAGAGTAGATATAGAGAAGATTATGAATGAAGGATACCTGTCCTACTACTATGCCATATATCTCTCATATTACTTTAAAAAGTTACATTATCTTTCTGCTAGATATTCACCAAATATAAGTGAAGAACTTATTGAAAATTTCAAAGATTTGGAATTTTCTGAACTACATGAACTTATCAAAAATATATATCTGGGGGCGAAGAAGAGGAGATGGCTAGATAGATTCTACTCTGGGAAGTATTTAGGTAATGTGCTATGTTGTAGAATAAGATACAATTCACAGATGTTTGAGATAGTTAATAGACTGTTATATGATACCAATTATTTAAACAGAAACATTGGAATATGGTTATTTAGGTTGATAATAGAGATAGAAAACAGACCTCCTTCCAATATCAACCCGATAATTAAGACTACATACCTCTTCGACGACTGGTACTTTGGAACTAGAGTAGAATACATGCTGTTTTACAGTACTTTAATCAGTAAATTTCCCAAAAATATCCAATTAGAGACTATAAAGACAGGGCTGATCTCAACAATTTTAACAAAGTGCTTAACTGATAAAAATAGATTCATCAGACATGTAAGTAGAGATCTACTCTACAAACTTGTAGATGACATATCCAGATATTCTGAACTGTTGGACTACCATAATAAAAAGCCAGAAGAACAGATTTTCATACTTAACAAATATATTAAATATCCTGAAACAAGAAAGGCTGTAGTAATGTTGATTAAAAATAAATTAGAGGAGTATATTAAAAATAAAAATGGAGATAAAAATTACATTGAAACACTTTTGAAGATAATCTACGAAAATATCTGTGAAGAGGTTATTTATGCCCTCTTTGAAATCATAAGGTTAAAGAGAAGAAATTTCCCACTCTCCGCAGAAATTGTTAAATCTTATGTAGAAAAATATCCTAAGTTGCCTAGATATATGGCAGATACCTTTTATAAGTTAGTAAACGACCATATCTTTAAAATAAGATACACAACTCTACTTCAAGTATTGGCATATGTTAACGAGGGAATTATAATACAGAGAAGAGTACTAAATAGAATTAAAGAGTTGGTTGTATATGCAGATACTTGTTCTAAAGATGTTAAAATAGCAATGAAGATACTTGATAAAATAGAAGAACCTGAATGTAAGGCCATACTACAGGAAAAGGAGAGGATATTTAACAGATGTTTTAAAGACGGGGTTATGGAGATACCTCTATTTAATTCAGTTAAGATAAGATATATACCGGCATTAGATACCGTTGAAATAGTAAATAGTGAAAATATACCTATCTCTAGAATAATCGCTCAAATACTGGAGTTTAAAGAAATGACCATTCCAAAAATAATGGTACTCGACTACCTTATTAATGAAATTGTATCCAACGATAACCTATTGAATGAGATTTCGTCCATTACCGATATCTTTAAGATACTAGCAAAGTTAGCCGTACTCCCTGACTACAGTTTAATATCCAAGAAGGCCCTCACTGTTCTTGAAGAGATTAGTATTAAAAAAGGAAACTGGTTAAAAGATAATTTGATAAATAAATTTGATGAAAAAAATACACCATTCCTTATGAAAAGGCTTTTAAAATCTGTGTCAAGTCCTTTTGTTGAGTTGGAGATCATAGAGGCCTGTAAATACTTAATAGATAATAATATATTAAAATGTAAAAAACCTAGAAATATAGCAAAGGGACTGTATAAAGTTATATACAACACTTATAGCGATCAGCCTTGGATAATATTTAAGAAAATAGTTGATATTGTAGAGGAATGTCCTGAATTAAAAGAAAATAGAGAATTTTTAGACGTCCTATCTAAAAAGATAATGGACCTTATAGAATGGGAAACTTCTCCAACTGCTAAAACTTACCTGCTTGGTATATTGGAGAGATTGCATGAAGATGTAGGATATACAGGAGGGTATCGTTAGATAACTTACCCTTTATTACAAACCTCCTCTACAAAGTAGTTGTAAACTTTATAACCATCCTCTGACAATTCTGGATGGAAGGCTACTGCCATATATTTTCCTTCCCTTACACCTACTATATTACTGCCCTCCTTTGCAATTACTTCCACCTTATCACTTAAAATCCTATCAACTACAGGAGCCCTTATAAATATTCCCTTTATTTTCTCTCCATTGAAATCTATCTCATCCTCAAAACTCTCCCTCTGACTACCATAGGCATTTCTTTTGACTACTATATCTATCAATTCTAGAAGAGGCTGTTTTTTTCCAACAACTTCCTTTGACAACAGTACCATTCCTGCACAGATTCCTAAGATAGGTATATCTGAATTTTTCAATGCCTCTATAAACCCATATTTCTCCA
The DNA here is from genome assembly GCF_003351865.1 of Methanofervidicoccus sp. A16. NCBI lineage: Archaea > Methanobacteriati > Methanobacteriota > Methanococci > Methanococcales > Methanofervidicoccus > Methanofervidicoccus sp. A16. Next base: position 472,193 of record NZ_CP022242.1, read on the forward strand.
TCAGTTTTCCTATGGTTGTACTTTCACCACCAGGTATTATTAGGGCATCTACCTTGGATAAATCCTCTACTCTTCTAACTCTTACAGGATTGTGGCCGATTTTTCTAACCATTTCTTCCTGCTCATCAATATCTCCCTGAATTCCTAATACACCTATATTCATAGATTTCACCTTTACTTGTTGATTCATTTTAAAGTTAGAGAAAATAGTATTTATTATTTTTTAATAACCTGTAGACAATATTTTACTAAATTATTTTGATAAAAATAAAAATTTTATTAAAAATTATAAATTAAATTTAAAAAAACTGTTAGGCTTAAAAATAAAGAAAATTAGTGAAGTGGAATCCTCTCCAAACCGAAGAGGTAATAACAATATCTCTCTAATCTTAAAAAAGTTTTATAATAATTAAAGTGGGAGATGCCCTCATAAAAAATTACTCTCTTTTTATAGGGCATTTACTGGACAACTTTATTACTAAGTCCTCTATATCCTTTATAGGAAAGTCCTCATCACTCATCAACTTTACCAACTCTCCAGCCTCAACCTCTCCACAGGATAGAGATATCCCACAGGGCAGGGCATTTGCCAACTCTACCCTACTTTTTATAGGGAATACGTCCTTATCTTTGAAGTACTCTGCCAACTTCAACTTAAATTCCTCTATATCCTTTAGAGCCTCGTACAGTGGGTGGTTGGTTGTTATCATTTCTATCACCTTATAACTCCATCTGGGCCAATTTCTTTCCAAATTCGTAGCATTTAGATAGATGATCATCCTTTGGGACGAATCTACAGGTTAAACACTCATCCTCCGCCACTTTAAACCCTAACTTCTCAAAAGTCTTTTTAATAACATCTGTTGCCATCTCCATCCATCCGTAGGATCCAAATGCCACCCCTATCTTATTACCTGCAGGTTTCAACCCTTCCATATAGGCTAGGAACTTGGCTACAGGTGGATAGATGTTGGAGTTTAACGTTGGAGATCCAATTAGTACGTACTTTGCATCTAAGATATCTCTCATGATCTTGTTCATAGGGGTTTTTGATAGGTTGTATATCTTAACCTCAACTCCACCATCCATTAAACCATCCCCCATACTGTATGCCATCTTCTTGGTGGAGTTGTACATAGTGTCATATACAATTACCGCCCTATTTACGTACCTATCTGAGGACCACTCTAAGTATTTTTCAAGAATATCCCCTATGTACTCCTTCCATATAACTCCATGGGAGGGACATATATATTCAATATCTAAGTTTTTTAGGGATTCCACAACCCTTGGAACTAGCATCCTGTATGGTAGAAGTATGTTTGCAAAGTACTCCTTAGTCTCCTCAAATAGCATCTCTAAATCCTTGAACTGGTAGTCGAACCTTTCAGAGGATGCCAGGTGCTGGCCAAAGGCATCGTTGGAGAATAGTATTTTATCCTCTATGGAGTATGTTACCATGTTGTCTGGCCAGTGAAGCATGGGAGTTTTTATAAACTTTAATTTTCTGTTTCCTGTATCTATCTCCTCTTTATCATCTACGGTGATGAACTCCCATCCTTCAGTATTGTACTGTAGTTCTAGGTGCTCCTTACACTTCTCATTTGTAATAACTGTAGCACCTGTGTACTCTACCAACTTCTCCAAGGATCCACTGTGATCCATCTCTCCATGGTTCACTACAATGTAATCTATCTCCTTTGGATCTACAACTGACTTGAGGTTTAACATTAACTCGTTAAATAAGTAGTTCTTAGTAGCGTCTATAAGTACGTTCTTCTCATCCTTTATTAGATATACATTGTAGGTACTTCCACTTAAGGTTTCATATCCATGAAATTCCCTAACCTCCCAGTCTATAGCACCTATCCAGTATATACTATCCTTTATCTTAACTACCATAAAACCACCAATTATTCACTCATGTCCTCCCACTTCATAGGCTTTATCTCCTTCAACACCTTAGTTGTTGGACATATACCTACCTTATCACATAGTTCTAAATCTATCATAATTCCTCTTACATGTTCCAATACTTCTGGATACTTGTGGGTTGTAGGTGGCACCTCGGAGAGTCCCAACTTCTTTCTAACCTCTTTCATCTGATCATTTACAGGTACAGCATGGCCAGTTAGGAATACATAAAGTGCTGTTTTCCTGTGAGGTTCTGCTATCGCCCCCAACCTACAGGCTACATTTCTTGCAGCCTTTATTATATCAGTTATCTTAACGTTCCTAGGACACTTCTCATAACACTCGTAGCAGGTAGTACACATCCAGAGATCCTCCTCGTGGAATACATCCATTCCACAGAGTATCTTCTTTATAAGTTTTCTAGTCCTGAAGGCAGTGATCCTTCCACTGGGACAGGCTCCTGTACAGGTTCCACACTGATAACATCTAGTGAATGATTTTAAGTGCTCTTCACCTAAGATATCCTTTCCAACTTCTACAACTGCCTTAGGAATTTCTTCCTTGAAATCCTTTGAACTTATCATAGTATCCCAACAATTTATAATTATTAATCATTATAATTTTATTTAAAAAATTATTATATTTATTATAAAGTGATTATATTATAACCGTTATCTAAGTACTTCTTCAAACTTACATGTCCAAAGAGATCCTTCTCAAGTGTCAACTTATCCTTTACATCCTCCATTACGTTGAACATGTTCGCACATGCCTCGCAGACTACTATATCCTCAAGTAATGGCTTTACATGGTTGGATAATGGATGATCCTCCTTTAAGAGATCCCTTCCCCAGAGGACTCCCTCTCCTTCTAGTATTATCTTAACCTCATCTCCCTTCTCCTTCATCTCCTTGGCAAAGAGTAGTGTGTGGAACATTATAGGCATGTTAGGTTTCTCCTTGTGTAGGTAGGAGAATATCAAGAAGGCAGTTTTCATATATATCACCATAATTTAGTATTTTTCACATTTCAATTCAAAGTACTTCCTTGGATGACTACAGGATGGACACTCCTCTGGAGGCTCTTCACCTACGTGAAGATAACCACACTTCATACATATCCATTCTACTGGCTCATCCTTCTTATAGAAACTATCTAAGTTCTCAAGTATCTTTCTATACCTCTCCTCATGGTGTTTCTCTGCTACCCCAATAGCCCTTAACCTCTCTGCTATATCCTTGTATCCTTCCTCTTCAGCTATTTTAGCGTACTCTGGGTACATCTCGGTGTTTTCAAAGTTTTCTCCTTCGATAGCAGCTTTTAAATTTTCAGCGGTATTTCCCAATACTACAGGTACTTCAACTTCTATCTTTATAGGACCCTCTACTCCCTCCTTCTTCATCAACTCACTTAACATGTAGTACAGCCACTTAGCATGTTCCCTCTCGTTCTCAGCGGTAAGTAAGAAGATCTCTGCTATCTTCTCGTACCCTTCATTTTTAGCAATTTTTGCAAAACAGGTGTATCTATTCCTTGCTAAACTCTCCCCTACATAAGCCGTGGCTAAATTTTCTATTGTCTTATTAGTCATATTATCACTTTTATTTATATTAAAATAACAATAATAACAATAATAAAAAAAATAATAAAAAAGTTTTAATAGTAGTTATTCTAATTTCTTGTAGCAGAACCACCAGTCGTAGCACTCGATTTCTCCCTTTTCAGCAGCCTTTTTCCTCTCTTCAGCCTCTTGGATAGTTGATGCTGGTGGGATGATTACCTTGTCTCCTATTAACTCGTTGTTAGGCCAGTTCTCTGGGGTTGCAACTCCGTACTTATCTGCAGTTTGAAGTGCCTTAACTAATCTTACTATCTCCTCTACGTTTCTACCTACTTCCTGTGGGTAGTACACTATAGCCCTTATTACTCCCTTGTCATCTACGACAAATACTGCTCTCACTGTGTTGTTCCCCTTGTAAGGACTGATCATTCCAAGTATCTCTGCTAACTCTCCTCTGTCATCAGCAATTACTGGAAACTCAATGTCTACATTTAACTTGTCCTTTATCCATTCGATCCACTTTATGTGGCTGAATACCTGGTCTATACTCAATCCTATTAACTCTGTATTTAACTCTCTAAATTTGTCGTACTTCTTCTGGAATGCTACGAACTCTGTAGTACATACAGGTGTAAAGTCTGCTGGGTGGCTGAAGAGTACAAACCACTTACCTTTCTCTACGTAGTAGTCAGGCAACTTTATTGTTCCCAAGGTTGTGTGAACCTCTACCTCTGGGAACTTTTCACCTATTACAGGTAGTCCTACATAGGTTTCTAATCCATTTCCTTCTCCGCACATTTTTATCCCTCCTTTTATTTTTTAGAATTTACTTTCATTGGAAGGGGATCTTGCAACTAACTTAGGATCGTACCCTGTAAACCCACACTCAGGAGTATAACAGGATACGTCATAAAAGGTACACTTCTCTCCACAGTTGGGACACCTTTCAGGCAAGGTGTCCCCCTCAAAGACATATCCACAGTTGGAACATTTCCACCATGTCATAAATATCCCAAATTAGATCTTTCTAAATGCGTTCTTCCCCAGACCACACTGGGGGCATTGGAAGGTATCAGGGAGGTCTTCAAATTTAGTACCTGGAGGTATATTTTGGGAAGGCTCTCCCTTATCCTCGTCATATATCCATCCACACATACACTGGTACTTTGCCATACCCTAACCCCTTACTCAATTTTTATCTCCTTCTCATACTTCCAGATACCATGGAGGTTGCAGTACATGTAGGCGGTAAGTTTCATAACCTGCCCCTTATGATCCTCGGAAGGTGCTTTTATATATACCACTACCTCAGGTTTGGCGTACTGGGTAAGATCTACCCTCACCAAAGGAACGTCCCCTACCTTGAGTTCAATGAACTGGATGAAGTGACCGTCCTCCATTGGATGTTCTACTCCAGCAGTCTGTATCTTAACCTCAAATATCTCCCCAGCCTTGACCACGTCATTACATTGGATCAATGGTGTGTGCTTTTTCTCAAAATCGGTACCCTCTACCATAGTTTTAGCATCTACACAACTCATATCATCACACTTTTTAGTATTACGATATATTATTTCCACTTTTGTGTTATATATAACTAACTGTACGAATTTCAACCTATATCTTTAAATATGAGACGATTATAATTCATTTAATATCCTTACAGCCTTAATAAAGGAAGGCATCCCAGCGGTTAAGAGTACTACCTTTAGGGCGTCAAATATCTCCTCCTTTGTAATACCTAATTCGGAGATACCACTAGTCATCTGTTTCCTAGTACCTTTCTCGTCTCCTGAGGCTGCTAAAATAGCTATCGCTATTAACTTCTGGGTTTTGTAATCCAATACCTTCCCTGTATATACCTCGTTGTTTAGATCTACTATTACCTTGTATAATTCAGGATAGTTCTCCTTGATGTATTTCATCCCCTCTCCTACGAATACTTCATTTTTCATAATATTTCACCATTTGTACATTTTTTGATTAATTATGTGGTTGTATTCCTATAAATAATTTTTGATATCCTTTTAAATAAGTTTAAAATTTTTAAATGCATTAAAATTTTTTAATTAGTGATAATAACTAAAATAATATCCGAAGAAGTTTTTTATTTTTATAATAATATTAATATTAATTAAATAAAAAAATAGTGGTGAGTTTATGCTATTTTTAGACGTCTGTAAGGTATTCAAAAAGATAGAAGACACTACTAAGAGAACAGATAAGATATACCTTTTCATTAAGTTAATAAGGATGGCGGAGAAGGAAAATTCTCCGTCAAGTTTAAGAAAGATATGTTATCTCTCCATCGGTAGGGTATATCCAGAGTATGAAAATAAGGAGTTAGGGATTGGCCCCAATATGCTAATAGAGGCAGTTAAAAGTATAGGTATCAGGGAAAAAGATCTACTTGAATCTATCAAAGAGACTGGAGATATAAGTATATCCATTGAGAAGTTAAGTTCTCAAATAAAACAGGCATCTCTTTTTCAAAAACACCTAACTCTTGACGATGTATACGACACTTTGAAAAAGGTAGGTGAAATAGAGGGAGAGAGTTCCCAGAAGAAAAAAATAAGGTATATTTCTAATTTATTCCTAATGGCAACACCTCTTGAGAGGAGATATATTGCAAGGATTATCCTAGAGGATATGAGAATAGGGATGAACGTCCCAACTATCCTAAGTGCCTTTTCGAAGTACTTCGGGATTCCCAAGGAGAAGTTGGAGAAGATATACGCAGTTGTAAATGATATAGGACTTATTGGGGAGAAGTTATTAATGGGGGTTGATATAGACAGGGACGAGGATCTGAAGTTAAAACTCTTTAGACCTATAAGACCAATGTTAGCCCAGATAGCCCCATCTATAAAGGAGGCTATAGAGGAGATAGGCACTCCACAGTTTGAGACGAAGTACGACGGTGCAAGGCTACAGATACACAGGAGTGGAGATAAGGTTAAGATATACACCAGGAAGTTAGAGGATATCACCAACTCCCTCCCTGAGATCGTGGAGGAGATAAAGAAGATAGAGAGGGATAACTTTATAATGGAAGGAGAATGTGTGGCTATAGACCTAAATACTGGACATCCGAGACCATTTCAGGATATTCTCAGGAGGCTTAGGAGGAAGTACAATATCGAGAAGATGAAAGAGGAGGTTAATCTAAGGGTTTACCTCTTTGATATCTTATACTACAATGAACCTCTGTTAGATGTTCCACTGAAGGAGCGAAGGAGGATATTGGAGGAGATCCTGTCCGAGGATAACGACTGGGAGAAGAAGAGGGAGAAGATAGAGAGGGAGATCAGATCGGATAAGAAGATAGATATATCTTATAAATTAGTGACCAGGGATGTAAAGAAGGCAGAGGAGTTCTACAAGTGGAGTTTAGGTATAGGGCATGAGGGAGTTATGATAAAGAACCTGAAGGCTGTATATACCCCTGGAAGTAGAGTTAGAACCATGTACAAGTTTAAACCTACACTGGAGAGTCTAGACGTAGTTATTACAAAGGCAAAGATAGGGATGGGTAAGAGGAAGGATTGGTATGGATCCTTTGAGATTGCAGTTAGGGATGAAGATGGAAACCTCCACCCTATAGGACATGTTGGCAGTGGTTTAACTGAGGAGGAGTTAGATAGGTTAAGTAAGATGATAGATTCTATAAAGGTGAAAGAGGTAGGAGATGAGGTAATAGTTAAGCCAGAGATCGTATTAGAGGTTACCTACGAGGAGATACAGGAGTCTGACAAGTACAGTTGTGGTTATGCATTGAGGTTCCCGAGGGTTGTGAGAATAAGGGAGGACAGACCTCCTGAAGATATAAACACCTTAGAGGATGTTAAAAGGATATTCCAGATACAGAAGGGGAGGAGGAGTAATGAAGAAGAATTATAATTAGAAATCTAGTTCCTATTAAAGTTGTAATTAAAAAAAATAATAATAAAAACCCTGGTTCCCATCAAGATTATGATTAGAAGAATAATAAAAATAATCATTATAATAAAAAATAATAAAAATCTTAAGAGGAATAATAAAATGTAATAAAATTCTGAAAGGATAGAGATAAAAAGTAAAATAATATTGGATACAGGATAAAAACAAGTAAGATTCCTTTTTAATTTTTTTAGTTTTTATGATTTTTATTTTTTTTATATTATCACTTTATGGGATGTGGGGCATTAATAATAGCAACTTGTTAGGAAGGATCTGCTCTACTCCTATAGTATCTTAGAGTATCCCAGGAGATTATCCTTTTATTATGATTTTAATATCTTCTTTTTATATTTTATTTTTATAATTATTATTTTTTATCAGAATTTTTTGATGGGAATTGGGGTTAATAAAAATTATTATAATAATAAAAATTAAAATAAAAATCTTATAGAGAAACAGTAACGAATAAAATTTTGAATAAATAAAGAGATAAAAAAGTAAATAACCTTTTCATTTCTATATTAAACACTGAAAAAACAACTAGAATTCTTTTTAATTTTCTTTTTTTATTTTTTATAATTTTTATTATCCTTGATTATTTTTTTATTATAAAAAATAGAAAAATAACTTAATCCTCCTTCTCCAATCCGCACATCTTCCTAAGTTTCTTCCCTACAGTCTCTATTAAGTGCTCCCTCTCCAACCTCCTCATAGCGTTGAGATGTGCCCTACCACTCATATTCTCCAATGTCCACTCCCTTGCAAACCTTCCATCCTGGATTTCCCTTAGGATCTCCTTCATAGCCTTTCTAGATTCCTCGTTTATTACTCTACTTCTCCTAGTTAATCCTCCGTACTCTGCGGTGTTGGAGACGTTCTCCCACATTCCACTGAGTCCCTTCTCGTATATGAGATCTACAATCAACTTCAACTCGTTACATGTCTCGAAGTATGCCATCTCTGGAGAGTATCCTGCCTCAACAAGTGTCTCGAAGGCTGCCTTTATCAACTCAGTTACCCCTCCACAGAGTACAACCTGCTCTCCAAAGAGATCAGTCTCTGTCTCCTCCTTGAAGGTAGTCTTAATAACCCCTGCCCTTGTTAAACCCTGTGCCTTTGCCATTCCAAGGGCGATGTCCCAGGCGTCTCCAGTCTCATCCCTCTCAACACACACCAATCCAGGTACTCCGAACCCTTCGAGGTACGTCTTTCTAACCATAACCCCTGGAGCCTTCGGAGCGACCATTATAACATTTACCCCCTTAGGTGGGACGATAAATCCATAGTGTATGTTGTAGCCATGGGAGAACCCTAAGGTTTTCCCCTCCTTTAGGAAAGGTTTTATCTGTTTCTCATAGACTGTTGGTTGAACCTCATCTGGTATAAGTATGTGAATTACATCTGCCTCTTTACTTGCCTCCTCTATAGTCATTACCGTATGTCCGTCAGATTTTGCCTTTTCCCATGATGGACCGTTGGGCCTTAGTCCAACTATTACATTTAATCCACTGTCTCTCATATTCAGGGACTGTGCCCTCCCCTGATTCCCATAACCTATAACTGCAATAACTTTGTCCTTTACTCCATCCAGTGTAACGTCTTTGTCGTAGTATATCTCTACCATCTTATGCACCTGTTATTTTTTAATTTTAATTCTTTTAACTTTTATTAGGATAATTATTATTATTTAAATAATTTTTCTTATAATTTTTAAAACATTAGAGACAGTCATCTCGCTATCTCAATAGTATTCAAAAACTTCTCACAGTATATACACCTTATCTTCAGAGGATCCTTCTTCTCAACCTTAAATTTCCCAGGTACTCTCTCAACATTAGTTATACAGTTTGGATTGGTACATTTTAAGATTCCAGTTATAACATCAGGTATTTTTACCTTAAATTTCTTTACAACACTTCCATTTTTTATTATGTTAATTGTAGCATTTGGAGATATAAGGCCTATCTTATTTACGTCCTCCTCCGAGAGTTCAATTCCCTCTATCTTCAATATATCCTTCTTCCCGTACTTCTTAGAGGGCACATACATGGCTATAGTTACTGTATTCTCCTCCCCTATGTTGAGCACTTTATAGACATTCAAAGCTTTACCCCTTGCTATATGATCTATCACAGTTCCATTTTCAATGGGTCTAACCTTTAAACTCCTCTCCATAGTATCCCAGTTATCTCCTTAATCCAGTTATCCTTATCCCACTACCCTTTAACTTATACTTTATATTCAGACCTATTAGGAGAGGTGTTATCTGTTCAACATACCTGGACATCTCCAACCCTCCACAGTCTATTCCTCTACATCCCTCTATACTGTTTACAACCTCTATTACCTTCCTCTTAGATTCCTCATCGTCCCCACATACCAAGATATCACAATCTACAGGTTCATCTATACACTCCAACACCTTTGCAGATACATTCTGAAATGCACTGACAACCTTAGAATCCTTTAAATACTCCTGCACCATCTGAGCAACTGATCCCTGCGGAGGCAGTACCACCCTTGTAGGTTTGTCTCCAATTACACCTGCCAAAGGTACTCCTATAGATACGACGATTTTGCCCTTTAACTCCTCTTTTAGGTCCTTTATGGTAGATAATGTATGTTGATAGGGTACAGAGAGAATAACTATATCTCCCTCCTGAGAAGCATCCCTATTTTCCATACCTACAACATCCCTGTAAGGAATACCCTTCGAGGAGAGTATCTTTTTTATATTCTCTGCAGATTCCTCTGCCTTTTCCCTCTTCCTTGAACCGATAATTATCTCGTACTTCTTTGCCAGTCTAAGGGCAAGTCCAAAACCCTGATCCCCAGTACCTCCAAGTATTGCTATCTTCACATTATCACCTTAAAGAAGATTTGAGATAATTTCACTGGCAACCTCCCTACTTTTAATAGCGTCCCTTAGATTCTTAGATTCAAAGGTTATAATATCACTATACCCTATATCCTTTAAAGATTTAAACACCTTAAGGAAGTCTATATTTCCATCTCCCAATTTTAGATGTTCATCAACTTTCCCCCTGTTGTCGTGACAGTGGACATGCACAATACCCCTACCTATCCTATCCAACTGATATATAAAATCCTCCAAGGTTTTACATCTACCGACGCCGTTATATATTACAGTATGGGCATGACCTATATCGAAGGTTATACCTAAGTACTTAGAATCTATGCCCTCCACCATCCCCTTTATATCCTCTAAGGTAGTCCCTAAGATTCCCATTCCTGAGTAGTAGGGCATATTCTCTAAACCAATCATTATTTTATGGTCCTCTGCCACCTCGAGGATCTCTATCAGTGTAGAGTAGTTGTTATCCCTTATCTCCTCTATGTAATTTGACCAGAGTGGAGGAACGTAGCCAGGATGTACCACTACAACCTTTCCATCAAGTTCAGAGGCGCCCTCTATAGCCTCACCTATACACTGGACTGTTAACTTTCTAACTCTACTGTTCATAGAGGCAGGATTGAGATCTGAGAAGGGAGCATGTACCACAATATCTACATCGTAGCAATCCTTTAACTCCCTAAGGTATTTAACATTCTCAGGTGTTAGTTGGTGATGCCCCTCACATACGATCTCCCAGGCGTCAAAGTGGGCCTCTACGATCTTTTCCATGGAACTTTGGAGAGGTTCAGGTAGAAATACCAAAGAGGAGACTCCAAATTTCATTTTATCTCTCATGATTTTTGTTATTGGAAGGTATTATTTATTTTTTTATTATAAAAACATCATTCTTATTAGGACAATAATATAACTCTAGTTATTAAAGTGATGATTAAAAGAATAATTAAAAATTAATAAAAAGCAGTGAAAAATAAAAAACTTAACTATGTCTATATACAAGTTTTTTGCTACTTTTTTTTATTATAATGATCAAAAATAATTAAAATTCAGAAAAAAATAAAAAATCTTAAAATACTCAATAATAAAGATAGATATAGGTGAAAAATAAAATAAGTCCATTTTCTGGACTACATTAGCACTGAAGAAGTAGATTATTAATCACTGCTGTATATGGTATTTAAAATACAAATTCCACATCTGAGAGCCTGTTCTTAACCTCCTCCAGTATCCTATCCTCCTCTTCCTCAGATACCTTACCATCCTTAAAGGCAGGGAAACAGGCTGCTACCCTTATATAACTCCCTGCATCGTCCCACGGTACAGTAGATATAAGTTTCTCCCTTATAAGGTACTGGGAGAACTCCTCAGCGTTTCTGAATACCTTACCATCCTTGGTACCCTTAGGTGCCTTTAGATAGAGATAGAAGGTTCCTCCAGGCATCTTGGCGTCAAATCCTAACTCTCTAAATATCTTTACCATCTTCTTAAGTCGTCTCTCGTATTTCTTCCTTATTCTCTCTGTGATCTCAGGATGGTTTAGACAATATATTCCCGCCTTCTGGATAGGTATGAACTGTCCACTGTCAAAGTTATCCTTTACGTTAGCAAAACCTTTTATAATCAACTCGTTTCCTACGAGAAATGCCAACCTCCATCCTGTCATATTGAATGCCTTTGAGAAACTGTGTATCTCTACTCCTACTTCCATTGCCCCCTCTATAGATAGGAAAGATAGTGGTTCGCTACCGTACGTTAAAGGACCATAGGCTGCATCTTGCACTACAATGATGTTGTTATCCTGTGCAAAATCTACAACCTCCTTATAGAACTCCACAGTTGCCTGGGCACCTGTTGGGTTATTTGGATAGTTTAAATAGAGTATCTTCGCCTTCCTCCTTACATCATCTGGAATACTCTCTAGATCAGGTAGGAAATTATTCTCCTCAAGAAGTGGGAGGTTGTATACCTTACCTCCGTACCATTTTGTATGGGTGGCAGTTACTGGATAACCTGGCACCGTTGTAAGGGTAATATCTCCTGGATTTATAAATACAGCAGGTAGATATGCCAGGGCAGACTTTGAACCTATAGAGTGGATAACCTCATTTACAGGATCTATACCCTTTACACCGTACACCCTCTCCATATATCCTGGAACTGCATCCTTCAACTCCTGTATTCCGTTATCTGCATAACCTCTATTTTCGTACTTCTTAGCCTCCCTACAGAGTACCTCTATAACCTTAGGATCTGCCATCTCATCTGGCTCTCCCACACCCATATCTATTAACTCCATATCTGGATGCTTTTTCATAGCCTCTAACTTTGCCCTCTTTATCTTTTCAAATTTGTAAACCTTATCCTCTTTACCAAAATTCTTACCTCCTATCCTTTCGGCAAATAGATTTTGGATATAACTCTCCACAATATCACCTGATGTATGTTTATGTTATGACAATTTTTATAAAAATTATAAATATTTAACCTAAAAGTTCTCCTAAATATTGATAATTTTAAATCAAAAAGTAAAAGGGTATCTCAACTACTGCAATAGAATATTAGAACCTCTCGCTAATAATTATACAATTTAAAATTATTTTTATTTTTATTATAATTTTTATTATTTTTATTTTTGTGGTATTATGGAGAGGGTGATAGAGTACTACAACACCTTAGCCAGGGAGTACGACAGAATATACAAAGATACAAAATATATGAGATCTATAGAGTATAAGGTACTTGAGGATGAAATTAAAAAAGATTATTTAATCTTAGATGTAGGATGTGGGACTGGGGAGCATTTAATATTTCTAAGGGATTACAACATAATAGGGATGGATATCTCCATAGAAATGGCTAGGAGAGCCAAGGGGAAAAGTGGAAAATTTGTAGTTGTAGGGGATGTACAGTACTTGCCCTTTAAAAGTGGATCCTTCAACTGTGTGATCTCCTTCTTTGGGGCTTTAAATCATGTACAGATAAACAGGGCACTTAAGGAGATAAGAAGGGTTCTTGTTAAGGGAGGAGTATTTATATTTACATTGGCCAACCTCTATCATCTAAGATGGATAATTAAATCCCTTTTAAGGAGAGGGTGGAAAAAGACTGTAAAGGCCATAAAAAAGAGAAGAGGAGACATTACAAAGGTTATAAATGGAAGGAAGATAAGAGTCAGTACCAGGTTTTATACATTGAAAGAGATAGAGGATCTCCTGGAAAAGCATAACTTCCATATAAAGTATACCTTTGGTACCTACATTACAAACTCTCCCTTAGATACTATACTATACAAAACCTTTTTAAAGTACTTTGGCGGTTATATAGGTGCTGTAGTTGTTAAAAAGTAAAAGGTGAAAGGATGTATAAGATATGTGTAATAGAGGGAGATGGTATTGGAAAGGAGGTTGTACCTGCAACTTTGGAGGTTTTAAAGGCTACAGGGTTGGACTTTGAATTTGTACATGCAGAGGCTGGGGACGAAGTGTTTAAAAAGAGAGGAGTTGCCCTCCCAGAGGAGACTATAGAAATAGCAAAGGAGTGTGATGCAGTACTCTTTGGTGCTGCCGGAGAGACTGCAGCAGATGTTATAGTTAAGTTGAGGAAGATACTGGACACCTACGCCAACGTCAGACCTGTTAAATCTTATAAGGGAATAAAGTGTCTAAAGGATAACATAGATTACGTAATAGTAAGGGAGAATACAGAGGATCTCTACAAGGGTATAGAGAGTGAAGTTGCAGATGGCGTATATACTGCAACGAGGGTAATCACGGAAAAAGCCTGTAGGAGGATATTTAAATTTGCCTTTGAATTGGCAGAAAAGAGGAAGAAAGAAGGAAAAATAGGGAAAGTCACCTGTGCCCACAAGGCCAACGTACTGAAATTAACAGATGGAGTATTTAAAAGGATATTCTACGAGGTTGCAGAGGAGTATCCAGATATAGAGGCAGAGGACTACTACATAGACGCCATGAATATGTACATCATCACAAAACCTGAAACCTTCGACGTAGTTGTTACCTCAAACCTCTTTGGAGATATCCTTTCAGATGGTGCTGCTGGAACAGTTGGAGGATTAGGGATGGCACCTTCTGCCAATATTGGAGATAGGTATGGGCTCTTTGAACCTGTACATGGTTCTGCACCAGATATAGCAGGGAAGGGTATAGCAAATCCCACTGCAACTATACTAACTGGAGTACTTATGTTGAGGTACTTGGGAGAGGATGAGGTTGCCAATAGGGTGGAGAGGGCACTTGAGGAGGTGCTGGAGAAGGGACTTACAACTCCAGATCTCGGTGGCTCCCTTACAACATTTGAGATGGCTCAGGAGGTTGCTAAGAGGTTGGAGAAGTACTGATATTACTGTAATGAAAAAATAATAAAATGGATAAAATTCTAAAGAGATAGAAGTAAAAAAGTAAAATACTCTCATTCCTATATTGAACACTGGTGTAAGGTGTGGGATTTCTTTTTATTTTTTGGTTTTTCTTTTTTATACTATTATTTTTCACTTTTATATTCTTATTACTACTCTAACATAAAAAAGTAATCCTCCAACCAATCCACCGTTCCATACTTTATCTTTTTATTTTCAATACTCTCTATAATCTCATCTACGATGGAATCTACACTCCTGTTGGTGGTATCGATTTCATATACAGGAATATTCTCTTTTTTCCATCTCTCTAAGGACTCCACAAGGGAAACGTCAAGTATCTCCGCTCCTACGTTCTCCTTAACTTTCTCCTCTGAATAACCTCGTTTTTCCAATCTCTCCTTTATCACTTGAGGATTGCACCTGAGGACCACTATAAAATCTACATCTAAAAGATGACTTACATGTCCATCGAGGATTATAAAATCTCCCTTTATACCTTTTAAATACCCTTTAAGTTTTTGAAAATCTACTACGTAGGAGTCCATATATTCGTCCTTCTCTATGTAAAGGTTGTTTCTCTTTACAGCCTCTGTAAGATCTATATATTCAACGGAGATTCCCTTCTCCATCAGTTTGTCTTTTAAATGTTTGGAGATGGTGGATTTTCCCACCCCAGGTGTCCCTGTTATAGCCAGTTTTATACTACCACCTTAATTGTTCTCCTTGGCACTTTCAGCAACTGTTTCAGATCTGTATCTGTCGATGTCTATGTCAGAACGGACTATTAAAATTACGTTGTCGTCAACCTTCCAGAGGGAGTAATTTAAAGTTTCCATGTACTTTTTAAAATCTAAAAATAACTTTTCAAATGCCTCAAGAGAGATCTCCTCATGGTTTATGATGATCACATCATGATCTATTATTCTCTTCAAGGTTTCAAATTCGTGAGGAGATTTCATTCTAACTGTTAATACCTTAGGTAGAATCTTCTGAACAACTACCTTACTTTCAGTTTTTTCATCACTTTCCTCCTCATTTTCTTCCCTATTTATCTCCTCTTTATCTATTATAGGCTCTCTCCTTTTTACCTTTAACTTAGACACTATCTTAGACTCAGGTAGTGGTATCTCCTCATCTCCTTTTATCTCGTAGGCAGACGCCTCCTCACCTATAATAACATATATATCGTCTTTAATAGGAAGTTGTTTTGGTGGTTCATCATTTCCAAAGATAACTCTCTTTAACCTTTTTAGCATCTCTGCCACCTGGTTAGTCATTTAACAAAATCACCTAAGTTATTATTTTATTGTAAATTAAAAAATTATTATAATTATTATAATTTTACTATATTTAAGTTTTTTTAATTTATTAGAAATAATCCATTACAAGGTATATTCCCAAGAATATGAAAAAAGCTCCAACTATTATTCTAATAGATGGAAGTTCCCGTGTTATAACAGAATTGGCGATTATTGTAAAGAAAGGGTAAATACTGGTAATTACTACGATCTTTGAAGGTGAAGATAATTTTAGAGCCTTATAATATAGATAGGTAGATAGAAGACTTCCAAGGGATACGATTCCAAGAAAAATAATGGGCTCAAGAGGTAAGGATTTGAGATCCTCTATACTCACTTTCCCTATTAGAATGTATGCTAAAGATATTATAACGAAATTCATAGACACTATAAGAAATAGTGCCGTTGAAGGTTCCACGTAATTCAGCGCCTTTTTTTCAATAATTGGATATATCCCCCACATCATCGCTATGATAAGTGCCAAAATCTCCCCTTTCATCAAAAATCACCTAAAAATTTATAAATTTTTTAAAATAATATTAATTAAAAAACTTATTTTTTAAATTCAAAAAATTAGAACTCAATAAAAGAGATACCATAACAGTATAACCTCTTGGTATATTTAAATGTTCCCTATTAGAAGGTGTTATTATGGATAAAAATGCCCTAATAGATATTGATTATAACCCAGATGATAAGTGTATAGACCTCTATCTACTAGAGGGCCTTATAAAGGATAGGGACTTTAAACCCTACTTTTACGTAGATGCATCTGCAGAAGATATTAAAAGATACCTTGAAAAAAACCATAGAGAGTTATTGTATCGTATAGAAGACCTGGAGACTACAGAGAAGGTAATAATAAACAGGGATCTTAGAAGTAGAGACAGGGTCATCAAAAAGACTCTTACAAGGGTAGTTGTAAAGTATCCTAAGGAGGTACCAAAACTTAGGGTACTTAAGAATTTGGGAGAGATATACGAGCATGATATTCCCTTTACAAAGAGGTACCTTATAGACAACGATTTAATCCCTATGGTATACTACAAGAATATCGAAGACAGAGACAGGAGGGAAATAGTAGGTAACGAGATACCGAAGTTGAAGGCAATAGCCTTTGATATGGAGGTATACTGTGAAGGTAGGGAACCTGTACCAGATAGAGATCCTATACTTATGGTAAGTTTTTTCTCGGAAGAAATAAAGAAGGTATTATCTTATAAATATTTCAAACATGAGTGTTTGGAGTTAGTGGAGAACGAGAGGGAGTTGATAAAGAGGACTGTTGAGATCCTACGGGATTACAATCTAATATACACCTACAACGGAGACAACTTCGACTTTCCCTACCTAGTGAAAAGGGCCAAGTACTTAGGTGTCAATATTCCTCTAAATATAAGGATCTCAAGGGGAGGGATGTATTTAAGAAGTTATATCCCTGGGAAAGTACATATAGATCTTTATCCCATTGTAAGGAGAACGTTGAACCTGAGTAAATATAGTTTAGAAGAAGTATGTTATGAACTCTTTGGAGTGCGTAAGTTGGAGGTTGGTCATAGAAATATAGGCAAGTTGTGGGAGGAAAATGATAAAAAACTTGTTGAATACTCCTTTCAGGATGCCCACTATACCTACCTAGTTGGAGAGTACTTTCTACCCTTAGAGGTGATGTTTTCCAGGATTGTAAATCAGACACCCTTTGAAGTTTGTAGGATGAGTAGTAGTCAGATGGTGGAGTATCTACTACTAAGGCACTCCTATAGGAAGAACTTTTTAGCACCTAACAGACCTTCTGATGAGGAGTATAAGAAAAGACTTAGGGAGTACTATGAAGGAGGGTATGTAAAGGAACCTATTAGGGGCGTCCATGAGAATATAGTAAGTATGGATTTCAGATCCTTATATCCATCTATCATAATAGCCTACAACATAAGTCCAGATACTATAGACTGTAGATGTTGTGAAGAAAAATCTGAAAAAATACTTGGGCACTGGTTCTGTAAAAGGAGAAGGGGCCTCATACCTGAGGTACTCCATAAGTTGCTTAAGAGGAGAAAGGAGATAAAGGAGGAGTTAAAGAAGATTGACAGTACCTCTCCTTATTACGCTCTCTTAGATTACGAACAGAAGTCCTTAAAGGTACTGGCTAACAGCCACTATGGTTATCTGGCCTATCCAAGGGCTAGATGGTACTCCAAGGAGTGTGCCGAAGTAATAACCTATTTAGGTAGGATGTTTATCCAGAGGACTATAAAGGAAGGTGAAAGATACGGATTCAAAATAATATATGCTGATACAGATGGATTGTATGCAACTATGGAAGGTGTAAAAAGTAAGGAGGAGTTGTTAGAGAAAACTTACAAATTTTTAAGGGAGATGAATAAGAAACTTCCGAAGGATATGGAGTTGGAATTTGAGGGATACTACAAAAGAGGTCTATTCGTTACAAAGAAGAAATACGCCCTCATCGATGAAAATAACAAGATAATAATAAAGGGATTAGAACTTGTAAGGAGGGACTGGTCTAACATAGCCAAGAAGACACAGAGAGAGGTACTTAAGGCTCTACTGGAGAAGGGAGATATTAAAATGGCGAAAGATATTGTTATCAATACCATAGAGGACCTGAGAAAAGGGAGGGTAAAGAAGGAGGATCTAGTTATATATACGCAGATTACAAAGGATATATCCCAGTACAAAACAACTGCTCCTCATGTTGAAGTTGCAAAAAAGATTTTGAGGAACGGAGGGAGGTTGAGAGTAGGAGATGTAGTTGGCTATATCATCACCAGTGGCAGTGGACCTGTAAGTGAGAGGGCAGAGTTGCCAGAGGATGCAGAGGATTACGATGTAAATTATTACATAGACAATCAGGTCCTCCCTCCTGTAATAAGAATAATGGAGGCCCTGGGAATATCTAAGGAAGAACTTAAAAGTGAAAGTAGGCAGAGCACTTTACAGGATTTTTTCAAGATTTAGATGAATTATTTTAAGAGTATGTCTTTAATAGTTTATGTGATTCATGATTTATACAAATATAAAAGTTCCTATTAAAAATATCAAATTTAAAAAACTAAAAAATTATTATAATCAATAAAATAATAAAAGAAAAATTAATAAAAACTTGTTTAAATTTCCTAATACTCTTCATTAAATATTTTTAGAGGAAAGAATAATTTTTCCCTCCAACAGGATCGATTTAATATTTTTCAGAAAAATATCCTGAGAAATAGATATTTGTTTATTGTTAATAATTTTCCTCTCTTTTTTATAATTGGATTATTATTCTAATTTTTTAGATAATTTTTATCATTTTATATTTTATTAGAATTATTATTTTTTTATTAGTAAGGATTTTTTGAGTAGGAAACTATTAGCAAATTTATTAATAATTGTTGGAAATTAGATAGTAGGCATTTAGCCCTTCAAGATCTTAGGAAGAAATTAATTGCAAAACTGTATAATTACGGTTTTAAGGGAAACCATGAACCTCTTTGTATATGGAGAGTTAATGAAAGACGATGTACTGTTGAGATTGATAAATAGAATACCAAAAAAGAAGAAGGGAATGATAAAGGGTTATGAGAAATTCTTTGATTATTCCATAGGCTATTACGGTGTTAGAAAAAAGGAGGGATCTGAGGTCTCTGGGATTATACTCCTGGATATAACTGAGGAGGAGTTGAAGGTTTTTGATTACTTTGAGGACGAGGGAGAACTATATTACAGAGTAAAAACTAAGGCTTACGATGAAGATGGAGAGGAGTACGAGGTATTTCTCTACGTTAGGGATTTATAATAGACTATATTTATCCTAACCATTGTTTCTCTGTTCTCCAACTTTATATCATTTGTATTTATTCATTCCCTCATCTAATAACCTCCATCCATCAAATAGAGCCAAGTTTCAAGGTAGAGACAAAATAGATCTTTCCATTCTCTTCCACTTTTATCTTAAATCCTCTAAAATTCACACCCTTGTCAAGAGCCTTGTAAAACATTTCACTAAATTCTCTGTCTGTCTCTGAGTTAGGTAGGAAGTACTTACAGTCCCTAAGAGCCATTATAAGTATTACTGCATTATAACCTTTCTCTTTAGCCTCTATCAACTCTCTTAGATGTTTCACACCTCTCTTCGTTGGAGCGTCTGGGAAGTAACCTGTATCTCCCTTGACAAGATTACAACCTTTTAACTCTACAAAGGTATTTTTATCTACCAAGAAGTCAAAACGACTGTTTTTAAATTTTACCTCTTTTTCTATTCTCTTAGGTATAAAACCCAATACTCCTTTCTCTATGGCCCTATAGGCTATATTGGAGTGAAGGGATGTGTTCACAAGGACCCATTCTCCCTCAACATTTACCGTTATCAATGTGTAGTCGGTCTTCAACCCTTCCCTGTTTTTTATCACCCATATCTCCCTATCTTTAACTAGTATGTCCCTAAGGCGCCCAGTATCTGCTATATAGCAACTTCTCTCCTTACCATCTACAACTATTCTCCCTAGGAATCTATTTTCCCTTTTTATAAACCTACCAACCTCCAGAGTTCCAAGGTCATTGAGATCCATAAGTTCCAAGATTTCACCTTATGTAATGAATAGTTAAAAAATGATAATAGAAGTTAAGAAAGATGATAAATAAGAGTAAAGTAATTAAAAATTTTAAAAATAAAATTTAATTTATTATTTTGTTTAAAATCCTCGATAATTCCTGTGTAGTATAGTCAATACTGATCGACTATTATTGATAAGATACTATTTCTTATTTTTAATCGACCCTTTGATTTTTACCTTATTACCTTAAATACAACAGCCAAAATTCCAAAAAATATTCCTATTGCCCAGAGAAGTAAAACTAGTTCATACTCCCTCATTGGATATATCTTTAAAATAAGTCTTGGAAGGGAGAGATATCCTTCACCTGGGTCAAGTTTTCCATCCTCACGTAAGGTGGTAGGTTTATGGTCTTCCCTCTTTGTAATACCTGCAGAGAGATACTTTAGGAATGCATCTATTATATAGGGAATCATTATAATGAGAAACTCAGGGATGGAGTATTTAATAGCAAGGGTAACTAGAAAGGCGCCAATTGGAAGGGTGCCCACATCTCCTGGAAACACCTTTGCAGGGTATTTATTAAAAAGAAGAAGTCCTAAGTAAGAAACTATAAAAAGAAGAACTAACTTGAAACCTTCGTACTCTCCATTTAACAGTAGTAATAAACCTAAAAAAAATGCTGAAATTATTCCCAGTCCAATCTCCAATCCGTTGAATCCAGCCAACATATTTGTAAAGTTTGAAAAGATAGATACGCCTAAGATCATAAGAAGGGTTTTAACATCAAGGCCAAAGATCAAATATCCTATAATACCTCCTATAATACCAAGGATTACTATCTTCTTAAAGGGTGATAATTTAAAGAGATCGTCATAGATACCTACTAATCCAGTTAAAAATAAAATAAGGGATATTCTAAAATCGAATAACATAAATAACAGGGATATTATAAAAACTGGAACAATGCCACCCATTTCAGGGATCTTCTCCTTATTTTTCTTGTGTAGATCAAAACCGTACTTATAATTTACCATAAACTTTATAAAAAACCTTGTTAAAAGACAGGAAAATAGAAATGCTACTAATAAGAGCCCTAGAAAGTAGTAGTCGCTTTTTAAAGAAATAGACACCCTATCACCTATTATTTACTGGCTATGTATTCCAGCAGATCTGAGGCATCATCCATTCTCTCCAACTCCCTTACATTTATAGTCTTTACATAGTCTATACTATGGGTGTCTTCTTTTTCCAAGACTAGGAGAGAACTACTGTTTAACACACTAGAGAGTTGGCTCACAATTAACATCTTCTGTCTTGTTTCTTCAGTCTCCCTTTCCTCTATGTTAGTTAGTACCAAGGTACATAGGTTGTACTCTTCAGTTTCAACATCCTCCTTCTCAACAATTGCATCGAAAGGTGCTCTTTTAACTTCTGTAGTGTGGAACCCTAATTGGTTGAATATATCTATCACATAGAGTTTGAAATCATTTTCTCTTTCAGATCTATACCTCTCTTTATCGCCCTCTATACTTATATCACTTATTTCTTTTTCATCCACCTCTAGAGGTATACCTCTTATCAGTGGTGTATCTAAATACTCCTCTATTCTTAGGGCAACTTCTATAGTAGGATTCGCTAGATTCTGCTCATACTTGTATATCATCTTCCTTGAGACATTAGAATACTCTGCCAACTCTCCTACTGATATGTTTAACTTCTCTCTGACAGTTCTCAAGGTCTCTCCGTCTATATTTACGAAGAAACCACCTCGTCCAGCGTAGACAATTGGAGGGTTACCTTCTAGATAGGCCTCAAAGGTTTTAAGTGTGATTGCCTTTATACTGTGTCTCTCATAGACCACTCCATTTTCCATAGGAAGATTTCTCGTCCTAATACCTATTATAAGAGGAGTGGCACCTAAGATTTTAGAGAGTTTTAACAACTCCAGAGACTGTTCATAACTTAGACTATCTATATTTTTTAATACTTTTATTAGATATTTCCTACTGCCCTTTCTGGCAAGTATATCGAAGCATGATCTACCGAAGGTTTGTGAAACTGTGAAGTTATACCTCTGTAATATTTCAACACATTCTGAGAGGATGATCTCTCTCATAGTCTCACCCCCTATAACTATATTCGTCGCAAAATAACTTTTATATATTTAATAATATAAATAAATTACTATTCTTATTCCAAACTAATAATAAAGAAGAAACAAATTATTATTGAGATAATTCTTATTCTAACTGTTAATAATCAACAATTTTAGAATTTAATTAGAGTGTACCTGTTCAACTCAGTACAAGAACAGTATATAAAGGTTAGAAAATAGAAAAAATGTATAAAAAAAGACTTATGATCTCTATGAAATATTTGTCTTTTGTTATTTAATGGTTAATATTTCAATTTTGATCTACTATTATTTACAACAATTTAACCGTTTTAATATCTTTAACTATTCCACTTTTAATCTGTCGAATTATTAGCCCTATACTATAAAAATCTTCTTCATCTGGAAGAATTCCTTTTTAAATATATCATCCTTATTAAATTATAATTATGGGCTCGTTAGTATTTAAATCTTTCTATCATCGCTCTCCAAGTACTATAAAGGGAATGGATTACAAACTACATCTTATAGGTAGAAAAAGGGAAAATATATGAACGAAAAAGCAAATAATCCTCAGTAAGATGGTGATTTCTACATGATAGAGGTTAGAGGAAAATCTCCTAAGGAGATTATTGAAAAGTTAGAAAATATGGATCTAAAAGGAGAGGATGAGATATATATAAATACAGAACTCTCTAAGGACCTAATAATATACCTCTTGGAAAACACCAACATAAATACAATATATCTTCCTCCTTCTAAGTACAAACGTACTAAGGAAAAACTTATCAATGCCCTAAAGGAGATCGGTTTAACTGTTAAGCCTCTGAAAGTAAAGGTAGGAAGACCTTCTAAAAACAGGGAAATTGTAGCGAAATATATGGATAAGAAACCTTGGGAGATATCCAAGATCACTGGGTTAAATTTAAAAACTGTAGAGTACCACTATTACAAGATCAGAAATGAAAGTAGATGTAAGAATCAACAGTAAAAATTTACTATTTCCTGTAAATACTAATTTAAAGACTTAATTTTTATTAAAAGACTGTACAGAATTTTTGTAGTATCCAGTGATCTAAAAGGAGCAATATAAACAGAACTCCCTTTTAGTATTTACTCTCTTTTAAGACTCTTTTTTTTATTTTTAAATTATTAATATTTATTAATATTTTTATTTTTAGTATAATAATAAATAAAAATTAAAAACAGGCAAACGCTCTTTTTAATAGCAAATATATATCAATCTTATCAGATATTTATCTTTGAAAACAGTACTAAACAGACACATAGAATAGAAACTGTGAATAACAGAATTTGATCTAAAAACTTTTTAATTATCTCTCAATAGTCTAAAACCTTAAAACTCAGGTATTATAATATATAAAAATTAAATTGACCCTACATACTTCTCAAGATATCTATAAACCTAGAGAGCACCTTATCTCTCAAACCCTCTACAAACTTGACACTTCCAGCACACTCATGCCCTCCTCCATCTATAGAGGCTTCTGGTATCTCCCTTATAAGTTGCTCCACTATGAGGTTTAGATTGAAGTTGAACCTCTCACTGACTGCATCTGTAGCCCTAACTACTAGGAAATCTGGACCGTAGGCTATAGTTATAATAGGTGTCTCCTCTCCATACTTTTTAACTATACTGTCATGTGCAAATCCACAGGTTTTTCCTGGTGGTGGGAAGGTAAATTTATGGGCGTACCTCTCCACATCTAAGGTACTCAGTATTATTCCATTTTCCAACTTCTCAGTCTTCAAGGCAGGTAGTACTGCCCTCATCTGTCTATCAATCATCTCCATGGCCCTCTTATATAGGATATCTATCAACCTCTCATGTCTGTATATCTCCCTCTTGTTTGTAGCCAGTATCTCCTCTACTATTCCCCTTCCACCCATAAACCTAAGATAGAATGCCTCGAAGTCCATACATAGGGCGATCTTCTCAAGATCCTCTACAGTATACTCCTTACCACTGCCGTACTTCTTACTCCACTTTGTCAGATCCTTTAGGGCTATCTTTATATACTCCTCTACCTCCCTTCCCTTGGCATGATCTCCAACCACTGCTATACCTGGGAGGTGATTTATCTCCCCAGTTACATCCTTGTTTATCATCCTTGCGACCTCTGTTGCCAATACACCTGCTGTAAGATTACTATCTCCTCCAACTAAATAAGGATTTACATGGCCTGATATGTAGTCATCTACTTCTACCCTACCGTTAACAACCTCTCCAGGATAGTGGTGATCAATTACAATTACATCCATTCCAAAGGCTATAGCCTGGGAGATGGCGGGGATATCTTCATCTGTACTACCGTTATCGGTAAGTACTACTAAGGGCATCTTCTGGCCAAATCTCAGTTTATCCTCTAAGGAGTATACTAGGTCCTTGGTAACATCCTCTAACTCGTAGAATGGGGCTTTTGAGGGGCTTCTCTTAAAATAGTGCCACTGGGCATCTACATCTATGGAGAACTTACTAAGTATTGGTAGTATAGCCCTCTCCAATGCCAAACCTGCACAGTATCCATCGGTGTCTGCATGGTGTCTTATAATTACTGGTTTTCCGTCTAATATAGCTCTCCTTATCTTCTTTGCTACATGGGCCATCTTAGGTCTCAACCTCTCCAAAACTGGAGATTGTACTAGGAAATCTATATCACTATAGGGCTCTGATTTTTCATCTAACTTTTTCTCTATCTCTTTTTTAACTTCCTCGGCCTCTTTACCTTCCAACTTCTTTAACTTCAACCTTTCGATCTGAAGTCTTCCCTCTCTTATAGACACAGATCCAATAACGTCTATAATATCTCCAACGAGTACCTCAGGATGTGCCCTTAAACCTGCAATATCAAGGGCTGAAACCCATGCAGTTTCCGTTCCGTCTGTCACTGTGAAGATAGTTGGTCCAGGAGTCTGGGTTATCTGGATAACCTCCCCTCTAATATGGACTATCTCATCCTTCATCTCTACAAGACCTTTATCTACGATCTCCTTTATAGTTATTAGAGGCACTTCCTTTTCAAGTTTCTCTACTGTGTAGTTGGTGAGAGGGATGTACCTAAAGTCTATCTCTCTCTTTTCAGGCCTTACATCTATAACCTGGACTATAACCTCGTCTCCTATTTTAAAATCACTTAATTTTTTACCTACCATCTCCCGAGGTTTAAGTAGTCCCCTGGTCTGTTCATTGAGGGAGATAAAGACTCCGTACCTTTCAGTCCTTGATACTATACCTTTGTAGAATTTACCTTCCTCTACATCTCCAACACTACATAGGTTGTCCAACTCATAGACAGTCTTTAAATTCTTCCTCCTTTCCTCCTCCTCTTTTTTACATATATCACATAGAGTAACATCTTTATACTCAGGATACTTTCCAATGTACCTACCACACTTTTCACACTTTACAACCTTTCCAGAACCTCCACAGTAATCACAGGTATCGTATACAGGTATCTTACCAGTACCTTCACAGTTTGGACAAGGTACTTCAGCGAGATCTAAGTCGTACTTTGATCTCTTAGAAACTCCCTTAAAATGGGATTTCGTATCGAACTCGCATATATACCCAGTTCCCTCACAATCTGGACAGGTTTTATACCTTACAATCTTCTTTCCAGTACCCATACAAATTGGACACTTATCTATCATGGTATCACTCTTAGAGGTTTGATATATTTGTGTAAATTTGTTATAAGAAATATAAAAACTTAAAATATAGAAGTTGAAAATAGGGATTTAATTATTAATAATATTAATTAGTATTAAGATAGTTGAAATAGAAGAGATAATCAGAGATGATACTAAAAAACTATAACTTATAAAATCGGAAGGATAATTTTCCTTATTTTTATTAAAATTATAAAAATTAAAAAAATATTTAAATTAATCGTTATCCTCTTCTACCTTAGGAGAGGCGTAGAATTTTCCATATTCTTTCTGAGTCTTCTTACTCATTAACTTATCTATGGATAATTTCATAACTGTAGCATAGATATCTATCAGATCTCTATACTTTACCTCTGGTAGTCCTGTATAGAGGAACAGTATCTTTTTAACTACCTTTGCCATACTATTATTTACGAAATAGGTTGAGAGAGCCTCTGCTAAAGGTTCAAGTGGTGGATATCCCATTCCTAGAGGCATTCTCTTTTTATAGAACCTCTCTCCATATTTAATACCCACTACCTGGGAGAATCTAATATGTATCATATTTTCTGATATCTTATCCATTCTCTCGAGGATATTTAACCACCACTTTGCATCTGCCTTTTCAGATGCTTCTACCAGATCACCAGTTTCGTAAACCTTTAACTCATTTAGGAATATATTCTCCAACTGTAGGGATGGTATTATCTTTATTCCCTCCTCTTTTGCAGCCTTGACAAGTTCTTCAATTTCATCTAATGTACCAAACTCCTCCTCATTGGTAGCAGGTTCTGGAGAGTATATCATTTCACTGTTTATACTATTGAACTTCTTCAGAATCTCTAGATGGACATTTAGATCTCCTGCTCCTATTCTCCTACCAAGATGGTAATTGTATATCTTAGCACCAGAGATTGTAGCCCTCTCTATCGCTGTAAGATGGGCCTTTAATCCCCTCTCAGATGTTAGGTTATAGTAAGGACCATGTGCCACAATTAAAGTAAAGTACTTTTCTCCTATTTTTCTATAATCTTCGTAATAATCTGTTGACATCCTCTTAGATAGGACAGCAGGAGGTATCTCTGTGATCCTTGTACCTAAGAGTGCAGCCTGTTTAAGTGTAGAGAGTGCATTGTAGGTACCCCATTCAAATAGTATCATAGCATTTCACCTTTTTAACAATGTTTTAAGGATTATTGTATTTGTTATTATATTTATCTATTATTATTTTTATATTTTTTATTTTTATAGTTTAAGAGAGTCCTGTCAATAAGTAGGTGTTAGTTATTGGAATATATTGATAAACACAAGAGATACTTATATATATATTTTTCGAAAAGTTTATATAGTAGTTCTTCAAAAGGTGTATTGGGATGTAGCATGTAGGAGTTTATATTCATACTTCTAAATCTATAAGTTAATCAAAGTGGAGGAGTACCGTGAGGAGGGTAGAGATACTACATGAACTGCCCAACGGGAAGATCGTTGGTAGGGTAAATTATCAACCTAAGTTGAAATCAACTGTTTTTTTAGATAGATCTAAAAGAAGAGTGTTAGGGAGGGTGTATGAGGTTTTTGGTCCAGTAAATAAACCCTACGTCTCTATCCTGTCCATAAATGATACTGCAAAGAAGATAGCACTACGTCGTAGGGAGGCCTTTATTTTAGATGAAAAGAGAGGTAGGAGACACTCCAATAAAAAGTAAATAATAAGAACCACCTTAAAAAGTTGTTTTAACGGTGTGAATTATGAAAATGGAGACTGTAGAAAAAGAGGGTGTCGTAGAAAAAGAAAAAAATAAAGAAAAAAAAGAATCAAAAAATGTTATTCTTGAAAAGGAGGAGGAGTTAGTCTGTCCTATATGTAATAGTAAAAATATAATTAAAGATTACGAGAGAGCAGAAATTGTATGTGCAGACTGTGGTTGTGTCTTACAGCAGAATCTATTTGATACAGGACCAGAGTGGA
Source organism: Methanofervidicoccus sp. A16 (assembly GCF_003351865.1). Taxonomy (NCBI): domain Archaea; kingdom Methanobacteriati; phylum Methanobacteriota; class Methanococci; order Methanococcales; genus Methanofervidicoccus; species Methanofervidicoccus sp. A16. The sequence continues at coordinate 500,474 of NZ_CP022242.1, forward strand.
GGGCCTTCGACCATGAGCAGAGGGTAAAGAGAAGTAGGGTAGGGGCTCCAATAACATACACTATTCATGATAAGGGATTATCTACAGTTATCGACTGGAGGAATAAAGACAGTTATGGTAAAGATATCTCTGCAGAGAGGAGGGCTCAACTCTACAGGTTGAGAAAGTGGCAGAGAAGAATTAGAGTATCAGATGCCTCGGAGAGAAATCTGGCCTATGCTCTTTCAGAGTTAGATAGAATTGCATCTAAGTTAGGACTTCCAAGGAATGTAAGAGAGAATGCTGCAATCCTCTATAGAGGTGCTGTAGAGAAGGGACTTATTAGAGGTAGAAGTATAGAAGGTGTAGCAGCAGCCGCCCTCTACGCCGCCTGTAGAATATGTAAGGTTCCAAGGACATTAGATGAAATTGCTGAAGTCTCCAGAGTAGATAGAAAGGAGATAGGTAGAACCTACAGGTTCCTAACAAGGGAGTTGAATATAAAGTTGGCTCCAACAAGTCCAATAGATTACGTCCCAAGATTTGCCTCTGAACTTAATCTACCTGGAGAGGTGGAGTCTAAGGCTATTGCCATCCTTCAGAAGGCAAGTGAGAAGGGGTTAACAAGTGGTAGAGGCCCAACAGGTGTAGCTGCAGCTGCAATATACATCGCCAGCGTACTCCATGGAACAAGAAGAACCCAGAGAGAGGTTGCTGATGTTGCAGGTGTTACAGAGGTTACTATAAGAAATAGATACAAGGAGTTGACAGAACACTTGGACATAGATGTAACTCTTTAAAAACTTTTTTATTTATTAATTTTTAGTCCATGTTTTAAATAATGATTATAATAATATTTTTTATTACTCTCATAAATTTATAAAAATATTCAAAAATTTAAAAATAGAAAAATGAGGGATCTAAATATGAGGACTATTTGACAAAATTAAGAAGAAGAGTATTAAACCTACATCCATTATTGTTAAAAAAAGTAAAATCTTAGATAAAACTGAGAGTGTTGAAAAAGTAGAGAGTAATACTGATAAAGTTATAATGCCACCAACAGAAGTAGTTAAAAAACCTGTTATAAAAGAAGAGGTTCCAGTACCAAAACCTTGGAAAGAGCATCCTATTAAATTTGAAAAGCCGAGTATAGTATCACCCTCAAATGCTATAGATACCTATACTGTAAAAGTAGAAGATATGGAGTTTGAGGTAGTTATAGAAAAAAAAGATGGATATATGCACTATACAATACCTGAGGTAGACCAAATATTAAGTATACTGTCAAAATTACCAAATAATAATGTTCAGGAGATAAAAACAGATATATCAGAGGGAGAGTTCAATAGTATTGGTGAAATATACGGATATCTGTTAAACTATGTAGAAAAGTACGATTTAGACCTCAAAGATCCAGAAATTAGAAGTTTAGCAAAGTACTTCTATCTGGCTATTGGTAAATTAGGATTTTTGGAGATACCTTTAAATGATGATAGATTAGAGGAAATAATGGTAAATGGGGAATATAAATACGCCTATGTATTCCATAGGAAGTACCAGATGTGTAAAACCAACATCTATTTTGATGAGGAAGAATTAAGGAGAATTATAGAGAATATAGCACTACTTGCAGGAAGAACTATAGACGCCAGAACTCCTATGTTAGATGCATTTTTACCTGATGGAAGTAGAGTTAACGCTACAATAAAGGAGGTTACACCAGAGGGGAATACTTTAACTATCCGTAAATTTACAAAAGATCCTTTAACAGTTGTTGATCTTATAAAATTTGGAACCTTCAACTTTGAATTTGCAGCCTTCCTATGGCAGGCTGTAGAGGGGTACTTTGGTGCTAAACCAGCTAATACCTTAATTGCAGGAGGTACAGGTTCTGGTAAGACTACAACCCTCAACGTAATATCTATGTTCTCCATGTATACCGACAGAATAGTTACTATTGAAGATACTCCAGAACTTCAAATACCTCACGATCATGTAATAAAGATGATAACTAGGCCTCCAAGACCTGGAGTTCCTGGCTACGAGATTACTATGAACGACTTAATTAAAAACGCCCTGAGGATGAGACCTGATAGGATATTTGTAGGAGAGGTTAGAGGAGAGGAGGCCCACTCCCTCTTAGTAGCTATGAACACTGGTCATGACGGTGCATTAATTGGTGGGGAGTTAATTTATTTATCTGATGGAACAGTTGTGGAAATAGGAGATTTTGTAGATAGGTTCTTTGAGAAAGGGTACAAAGTAGTAGAGGAAGATAATGGATTTAAATGGATAGATGTATCTAAGGAGGGCGTATATATCAAAAGTTTCAACAAGAGTTCCTTGAAAATTGAGAACAAATTGATATCTCACGTCTGGAGAAAGAGGTACTCTGGAAAACTTCTAAGAATAAAGACTGAAGGTAATAGAGAGATAACCCTTACTTATGATCATCCAGTTTATGTACTACGAGGTATTATTTTCGAGGTGAACGCCTCCTCCTTGGAGGTTGGAGATTACATAGCCATTCCTAGGGAAGATATAGGAGGAGAAAGATGGGATACAATTAACAGGAGTGTTATAGGTGGGGATGTAATAGCAGAGAGCCTATATATTCCAAGTATGGATATCTCCTGGGATAGAGTTGTTTCCATTGAGGAAGTTGAATACGATGGTTATATATACGATCTTACAGTTGAGGATAACCACACCTATATAGCAGGAAGTAACGGAGGTATTGTAGTCTCTAACTGTTCTGGAACTATCCACGCAAATAGTGCAAGTGAAGCTATACTTAGACTAATAAATCCACCGATGAACGTTCCTAAGATCATGTTATCCTCTCTCGACTTTATCATAAACCAGCAGAGAGTTAAGAGAAACAGAAAAACTATAAGGAGAATACTGGAAGTTATAGAAATTGGAGGTTCTAGTGAGGATATATCAAAGACCCTCCTCTTTACTTATAACAGTCTAGAGGATACTTTAAAAAGAGAAGGAATCTGTATGTGGGAGGAAGAGGTTTGTAAAATTGCTGGTATAACTAGGGAGGAGTTAATAGAAGATAGACTTAACAGAATTGAAGTATTAAAGTATGCTGTTAGAAACAATATAAGAGATATAGAAAGTGTTGGTAGTTTAATAAGAAGATATCAGGAGGATCCAGAGAGATTACTCAAGAGTATAAGGCTCTAATTTTCTTTTTTATCTTATCACATTCTTATAAGGGTATTATTGGAATCATTGGTATAGTTAGGATATATTATTTTAAAAACACTTGATAACAAAGTATAAATACTTTTCAATTTTAAAACATAAATTTAAAATAGTTATCTTTCCTCCCTGCCCCTATAAAGGGCGAGGTTGTATGGTGGGTATGATGGTAAATATAACTCTAGAAAAGTTAAAAATATTATTTAAAGAATTTTTAGAGGCGATTAAAAAATATTTTTTATGGATAATAGATGCCATAGACAGGTTGATCTATTTTAAATTAAATATTGGAAGGGCCAGGGGGCATGTAAAAAGGAAGAAAATTTCTTTAGGAGATATTAAGAAATTAATTGATGAATATAAAGATATCGATGAAGACATAATGAAATTCTACGATATTGAAGAGTATATAGACTACGAGAAAATTTTAGAGAGAAAAAAATTAGAAGAAATAGAGATAGACTTAGATGAACTACTAGAACGTTCTTATATGAATATTTTAAAAGATTATATTACAAATTTTTCTTACTGTGTAATCCGTAGTAAATATTTGCCCTCTTTAAGAGATTTTCATTATATAGGTATTAGGGATATAAATAAGTATTTTTTGAAGGTAATTATTATATCTGTTGTTGTAGGAATAATATACTTTTTGAACTTTATAGATAATATATTCATAGGTTTAATAAATGGACTATTTGCAAGTATATTGACAATTGTTGCAGGTATATACTATCCAAAGATAAAACTTATTCTATTTAGAGGAGATATAAAAATCCAAATAATGGTAACACTCCTAGATATGATAGCATCACTAAATGCCGGACTATCTCTACAGGAGTGTATTAAGAAAATAGCAGAAAACCCTGAATATGGTATCCCCTCCTTTGAATTTAAAGGAGTTATCTACGATATTGAAAAAGGAGGTTATAGTTTTAAAGAGGCTTTAGAGAGGGCGAGATTTAGAACTAAAATACCTCTAATGAAAAAGTTATACACTCAACTTATAGTGGCTGTAGATAAGGGAGGGACTCAACTTCTGTTAAAAAGTCTATACAACGATATCCTTAGAGAATCAATGGCTAAAATAGACTCATCGAAGTTCCAAATAACAAATTTAGGTAATCTAATATTTGGTGTAGGTATAATCCTCCCTTTCTCAGGGATGATGCTTTCAGCAATTCAGGGGAATACAGGTTTTAGTGGTATAATAGATACTGTAGATTTAATTCTGACAAAGATAGCCCCTATATCAACAGCCATCTTTGCAATATTTATAAAGTTAAAAATTGAGTGAAATAATGATAAGTCTTCAAGACTTATATTTGTACACAATCAGACGTAATATTATTTTGTTAAAGGAATGTGGTATCAGGATAAGCGAGAGAGCATATCTAATAACTATAGCACTCTCTGCAGTAATACCTATTCTGTTGAAATACTTCTTAAATCTTACTTTAAAAAGTTTCATCATACTACTTATAATGTACTCTCTCTCTGTATTTGTACTTCCTAGGATTATCTACGATATAAAAATAGAGAGATTTGAGCGTAATTTACCTAAGGCTCTCTATGTAATGGTATTGGCGTTAGAATCTGGACGTTCAGTAGTAGATGCCATCAATGAAGTTATCGAGAGTAATATAAAAGAGGTTGATATAGTCTTTTTAAAAATAGTTAAGTTGATCACCGATAAAAAATTAAGTTTTGAAGATGCTGTACTTTTAGTTTCAACAAGTATGGATTCAAAGATATTTAGATTACTTGGGAGGTTACTTATTGAAAATAGGAAATATGGAGGAGAGTTAGCAAAAACTTTAGCTACTCTTGCAAAAACTCTAGAAGACTTGGAAAATCTAAGAACACAGTTGTTAAGTGTTACTGCAAACGGTCTTGCAGTAGGATTAATAATACTCTGTGGAGTTGTTCCTGCAACTGCAGGTATCATTGGTGGTTATCTAAACATAACTGCAGCATTACTACCTAATGGAACTCCTGTAACACCGCAAGAGATAGCAAAATGTATGGAGATTATCCAAATAGGCACAGGAATATTTGGATTTTTGTTTACTATTCCCCTTTTCGGTTTAAAGTTTAGTAGAATGGTAGTAGGTAGTACCCTATGTATGACCTTTGGTATGTTGTCTTTCTACGTTACACTCAATATGACGAAGTTTCTCTTCACCTAATAGTAGATTAATTTCATCGTTTAACCTTAAAATCCTCAGTATCACTGGATGATTTATACTGTCACAGGATAATCTTCTTTTAAATTTTTCCACCACGAAGTTTATATCCACTCTCCTTGTACCACTTATCAGATTATCACAGTGTGCCACAAGTTTCTCCTCCACTGTTGTGGGGATGTAGTCCCTTGGAGGTAATCCTAACTGGACAGCCTCCTCTTTTGGAATCCCTCCTCCAATATGCCTCTCTACTATTAAAGCCAGTTCCTCACCTAAGTTGTACTTCCTTACTATCTTTCCCCCCTCAACTCCATGTTTTATACCATGGGTTCTACTTCGCCCTATGTCGTGAAGTAGTGCACCATATACTGCCAGATCTAGATCTATATTATGGCCTTTGCTCTTTAATTTTAAACCAACTTCGTAGGTGTAAAGAGATACAGCCAAACAATGCATCACTACGTCTCTACTACATAACTCTAAGAGTAGATGGTAGTACTTTCTAAATTTCTCGTTATGAACATAGGGAAATATGTTAGATATCTCTGAGATATATCTATCCTCTCCATTTAGAGTTGTGTATATTTTGTTTAATAGTTCCTCCATAGAGTCACCTTTTTATTGATATAGAGAGTGATATAAAAGAGGTAAAAATGTATTTTTATTATATCAAAATTATTTTTAATTATTTATAATATAAGATTAAAGGATAATATTTTTCAATAAATATTAAAATAATTTACATTTAAATAGTAAAAAATATAATTGAAGGAATTAAAAAAGAAAACTTTTTATATTTATCTTGGGCTGTTTTCTAACTTCTAATTATTGATAGAGATATTAGAGTTTTATATTTTTATTTTTAACAGTGGTAAAAACCTATCCCCTATACAACTCCCTAAGATGTTCCCTCTCATATCTATAATAATACAACTGAAGTCTATTTTTTTCCACCTACTTTTAGTTCTCTCAACTACCCTCCTCGCTATATCGTTAAACACCTGATGAAGAATTCCCTCCTCCCTTAGGATGCCTATTATCTCCTCTGTGGTGTTTCCATAAAGTATCCTCCTTAAGATATCCTTATTCTCTATATATAGGGAACTATAAGCAGTCAATATCTCGTTTCTCCCATCTGCAACCTTAGAGTGGGTATTGTATATACCTCCTGCAAGTTTAACAATCTTTCCAGCATGTCCAAATATAAGGATGCCCTCAACTCCCTTCTCCTCTCCCTTATCTATCATAAAATCCCAGAAGTTGGAAACCTCCACTATCTGGTCCTCCTCAACATTTAGAAGTTTCTTTGCATAGTTAGTACCTATATTTCCAGGTGTATATACCAACATCCTGTGATTCTTCGCCAGGGCGATGTCTATCTGTGGCACCAACGACTCCCTATAAGCCTCATTGGACATGGGCCTAACTATACCTGTAGTTCCAAGGATTGATATACCCCCCACTATCCCAAGTTTGGGATTCAGTGTCTTCTTATACAACTCCTCACCTTTGGGAACGGAGACCTTCACTATAGCCCCCTCATCTTTATCTAGAAGAGGAGTTATGTTTCTAATAATAAGTTCCCGAGGTTTTGGATTTATAGCCCAGTCTCCCTTTTTAACCTGTAATCCCTCCTTTGTAACGATACCTACACCTTTCCCACCAACTATCTTGACCCTCTCCCCTCCCTCCCACTTTACGATCTTGGTATCCACTATAATTTCTATTCCATTAGTAATGTCTATATCCTCTCCTGCAAACTTCCTAATAGTGACTGTAGCACTTTTGGAATAGATATCTCCTTCCACCTTCTCCACAGGTATTATAAGTATATCTCCCCTATCGTTCTCTATCTTTACGTAATCTAACTTCACACCTTTCTTTAAGTAGTAAATACCACAGTATGCCCCCGCTGCAGCACAGGCACCTGTTGTATACCCGTACTTTTTCTCTCTTCTGAAGTCGTATATCATACTCAATCATCTTTTTAATATAATTTTTAATTTTATTAAAAAAATTATAATAATAATAATTAAAATTAGAATATAGATAATATATTAAAAAACCCTAATTCCCATCAAAAAAATTCTGATAAGAATAACTATAATTATAAAAAATAAAAGTATAAAAAAAGGTATTAAAATCAAAATAAGAGATAGATGATCTCTCCTGAAATACTATAAGATACTATAGAAGTGGAGCAGATCCTTCTTAACAGGTTGCTATTATTAATTTTATTATCTTTTTATTATCTAAATCTTACTTTGATGGGAATTAAGGTTTATTTTATTATTATCCCTCTTAAGATTTTTATTATTCTTATTATGATAATTATTATTTTTTAATAATTACAATCATTAATGGGAACTAGGGTTAAAAAATTAGAATTAAATCTTTAAAAAACTAGCATAAACAGATTAAATAATTCTTGAATATCTCTGAATACTTGAGAAGTGGATTCCATATATTCCTTAACAAGAACTGTTGTTTATGGATTTTATCATATTTCCAGTTTTTTATTATTTTTATTATTTTAAACTAATAACGATCATCCGGGATCTTGAATAAAAAATAATAATTATAAGATCCAAAAAATAATTAATATTATTAAAAAATAAAAATCTTGGACATTTAATACCCAAATAAAGAATAAATACAGGTGAAAAAGCAAAATCTAGTATCTGTCTCTTGGACTTATACTAAGTATTGGAGAAACAGGCGAGATTTCTATTAATTCTTTTTCTTAAGAAAATTTTTATCTTTCTTTTTTATTTATTTTTTACTCTTATTAATGATTATAGTTTATAAAGCCATACTGGACTATATTATTATTTTATTATTAAAGTATGGTGGTACGATGGATATAGAAGAATATGTACGGAGACGTTTAAGAAAGAATATACCTGAAGACGTTATTATTGAGGAGGGTGTTAAGATAGTTATGGAGTTTAAAAAGATAGATGAGCAACTGGCTAGGGAATTCCTTGAGGCGGTTCTAAAGGAGGTGAAAACGGTAGAATCTTACAAGAATATAGAGGATCCAAAACTAAAAAGTCTTCTAGAATACAAAAGATCTGGAGTTAGCATGGGAGAGATAGGTGGAGGTAGTAGGGGAGAGGGCGATTTCTTTCTACACCAACAGATAGGGAAGATCATCGAGAGTACCAACCAGAAAACAGTTGTAGATACTAGGGATCAGGATGACGGTGGAGTTGTGGAGGCAGAGGGTAAGTATATAGTAGCCACAATTGATGGTACTCACTCCAGGTTAAGTGAATTCCCCTTCTTGGCAGGTTTCCATGTGACAAGGGCATGTCTAAGGGATGTATACGTTATGGGTGCAGAACCTGTTGCCCTTATAAGTGATGTCCATCTGGCAGATGATGGAGATGTGTCCAAGATACTAGATTTTACAGCAGGTATATGTGCAGTATCTGAGAGTATAGGGGTGCCACTGGTTGCAGGGAGTACCCTTAGAGTAGGGGGAGATATGGTATTGGGGGAGAGGATGGTAAGTGCAGTGGGGGCTATTGGTGTGATAAAGGATGCCCTTCCTACTGCAAGGAGGAGGGCTGAAGTTGGAGATATAATCCTTATGACTAGGGGGAGTGGAGGAGGTACTATAGCAACAACTGCCATATACCATGGGATGTTTTCAGTAGTTTATGAGACTCTCAATATAGATTTCTTGAAGGCATGTAAGGAGTTATTTGAGAGTGATCTGGTGAAGTACATCCATGTTATGACAGATGTGACAAATGGAGGACTGAGGGGGGACGCCTACGAGATTTCAAGATCTGCCAAGGTTTCCTTAGAGTTCTACATGGATAAGGTACTTGATGTTATAAACCCTAAGGTTTTAGAGATGCTGGAAAAGTTAAATATAGATCCCTTAGGTGTATCTATAGACAGTCTCTTGATAATAACACCTGAGGAGTACGCAGATGAGATAATGAAAAAAACTGGTGCTAAGGTGGTAGGGAAAGTGAAGGAGGGAGAGGGGAGTTATATCATAGATGGAGATCGGAAGATACCTCTTATTCCAGGGTTTAGGGAGTCTCCATATACACCTGTAAAGAAGGTTGTAGATAAGATGAAACCTGATAAGGAGGAACTTGAACGTATGAAGAGAAAGATAGAGGAGGCCTGTAGAGAGGCTATTAAAAAGAAGGATTTTGTGAAAAATTTGCTGTTAAAATAATTATCTTTAGTTTGAGATAATTGAGATCTTTGACAATGACTCTATAATACTAAATTTTAAAGGGAGTATATAACTCTCCAGTATTTAGGGATGAATATGTTTTTAATATAATTTTATTTACATCATACAACAACTGTCTAGGATTAATAAAATTAATCTATAAAAATCCCAAAAATTAATTAAGAATATTAAATAAATAGATCTCACTAATATAAGTTCTTAGAAATAAAGTCTTGGAATCTTATTTTTCTTGAATAATTTTTAATTATAACTTTAAACAAAACCACTGTACTTAAGAACAATCCTGGAAATCTTAATAAAAATAATAATTTGATCAAAAAATAAAAATCTTTAAATTGCTAATGTGCCCTAATAAAGAATTAATACTTAGTGAAAAGAATAAAATTCCCCACTGTTATCCTTTACCTTACACTTAGCACTAGGAAAAGAGGGGAATTTCTATTAACTAAATTTTTCCTTATTTTTTATGTTCTGTTTTACTATATCCTAAAATTATTATATACTTAACCATAATTTTTTATATCATCTTTTCTCACATGTTTTCAGCACATCTTGAAATTCCTAATATATTAAAAATTATCTGGTGAAATATTATGCTTATAGTGGAGAGAACAGAGGAACTTAGAGGGACTGTAAATGCACCACCTTCAAAGTCCTACACTCATAGAGCTGTAATATGTGCATCCCTGGGAGATGGAGTGTCTAAGATTGTAAATCCTCTTAACAGTGAAGACTGTCTATCCTCTGTAAATGGCTGTATATCTTTAGGAGCCAATATAGATATAGGGGAGGATACATGGGTTGTGGAAGGGAATTACAACAGTCCAAAGACACCTGATAACGTTATAGATGTTAAAAACAGTGGTACAACTTTAAGAATACTTACAGGTATCTCCTCCCAGATACCTAAGGGCTACGCTATATTAACTGGAGATGAGTCTATAAGGAGAAGGCCTATGGGGCCTCTATTAGATGCATTGAATCAACTGGATATTACCGCTTTTTCCTCTAAGATGGACGGTACCCCTCCTGTAGTTGTCAAAGGTGGGAAGATAAAGAATAACCTTGTAAAAATAAGGGGAGACGTAAGTTCCCAATTTATTACATCCCTTATGATGACACTACCTTTCTCTCAGGAGGACAGTGAGATAGTACTAACTACACCTTTAAAGTCTGCCCCCTACTTAGATATAACTATGGATGTACTTGAGAGGTTTGGGATAAAGGTAGTGAAAGATAATGAGGGATATGGTAGATTTCTTGTAGAGGGAAATCAGAGGTATAAGCCCTGTAATTATACAGTTGAGGGAGATTACTCCTCTGCCTCCTACATCATCGCCGCTGGAGTACTTTTGAACTCTGAGATTGTCATTAAAAATCTCTTTCAAAACTCTAAACAGGGGGATAAAAGAATAGTTAGTATTTTAAGGGAGATGGGTGCCCATATCAAGGTAAAGGAGGATAGATTAATAATAGAGGGATCTTATCACCTTGAGGGTATCTCTATAGATGTAAAGGATATACCAGATCTTGTGCCTACTATCGCCGTCTTGGGATGTTTTGCTGAAGGTAGAACTGAAATTTACAACGGAGAACATGTTAGATTCAAGGAGTGTGATAGACTACATGCCTGTGCAGTAGAGTTGGGGAAGATGGGTGCTAAGATAAGGGAGAAACCTGATGGACTTGTAATAGAGGGGGTAGGAAAGTTGAAGGGTGCTAAGTTGAACACCTATGGAGATCACAGGCTTGTAATGGCATTTACAGTTGCAGGACTTTTGGCAGAAGGGAGGACTGTAATTGAGGGGGAGGAGAGTGTAAAGGTATCCTTCCCAGACTTTATCTCTGTGATGAGATCTCTTGGTGCCAATTTAGTAGTTAAATAAGGGGATATTATGAAAGATGGGAGAGAGGTTATAGGGTATATAGTGGGGGAGACTACAACAACGGAGGTTACATTTCTATCAAATAAAATACCTGAAGTAGGTAGTTATGTCTCTATAGAGTATCCAAATGGAAGGGAAGTTTTAGGTATGATAGAGGGGGTTATGCAAAGTTGTCCTATCTTCAACGAGGTGTTAAGTGTAGAAGATATATTAAAATTGAGAAAATTGGAGAGGGAGGATTCCTACCAGGTTATAGGTAAGATAAAGATATTAGGAGATGTGGAGGAGAAGAAGATACCTAAGATACCTCCAAAACCAGGTACAGAGGTATATTCAGCCAGTGAAGAGGTTTTAAAAAGGATGTTCTCCGAGGGACACATAGAGATAGGAAGACTGCTATCTAAAAATATACCTGTAAAGTTAGATGTCAATATGTTATGTTCTAGACATTTGGCAATACTGGCTATAACTGGGATGGGAAAATCTAACACCGTTGCAGTACTCCTCTCGGAGTTAAACAGGTTGAAGGCTACAGTACTTGTCTTCGATATACATGGAGAGTACAAGTATATAGAGTCCTTCGACGATAATAACAGGTTGAGGATTAATATCATAGAACCGAAGATAAACGTATACGAGATAAGTAGTGATAGTCTAGCAGATCTCGCCGGAGTAGATGCTGCTGCTACGAAACAGAGGCCCTATATTAGAAGGGCCATAGATAATATAAAGAAGGAGTACAGGGAAAGTGATTTCCAGTCTGCAGAGGACTATATAAACTGTATTATAAATGAGTTGGAGGGTTTCTTAGAGGAGAGTAGGAGGGACGCTGACAGTATACATACTGCAATATTCAGACTTAAGGATATGTTGAAGTTTAAGAATCATCTTATAACCCTACACTACAACCCTATAGAGAAGATAAAGGAGAATTACATCAATATACTACCTTTAGAGGGCTTAGATGAAAATGACATGGATATTATTATATCCTATATCTCAAAGGAGATACTGGCAGATAGAAAGAGGGCACTTCGGGAAGGTTATCCAAAACCTATATTTATAGTACTTGAGGAGGCTCATCTCGTTATTCCAAAGAACAGGAATACAAGATCGAAACTCCATATATCCAGGATAGCGAGGGAGGGTAGGAAATTTGGAGTAGGTCTCTGTTTAGTATCCCAGAGACCTAAGACCTTGGACCCCGAGGCACTCTCACAGTGTAATAACCTTATTATCTCGAAGTTAATTGAACCTCACGATCAACAACATGTACAACAGGCTTCAGAGAGTTTAAGTGAGGATCTCCTTAAACAACTCCCTGGGTTGAATGTAGGAGAGGCTATAATAATAGGCCCCGCTCTAAGTATCCCAGCCCTTGTTAAGATAAACAAATTTAACGGTAGATACGGAGGGGAGGATTTAGATATTGTAGGAATATGGGAGAGATCCTACAGTGAGAGAAATAGAGAGGAGGAGCCTTTGGGAGATTACGACGGGTTGGATTAATTTAGTAATTATAAGGTAATAATAATTTATCTTAATTTTTAGTCGGAAAGTAATGATTTAAAAATATAATTAGGATAAAAATAATAATAAAAAATAATGAAGAAGTTGTTTAAAGAGTAAAACCTCGAATATAAATATATCTACTCTTTACTCCTTAATATATCGAAGAAAGGATGAATTTTCCATCAAATCTTAGTATTTATTTAATAAAGACTCTTGAAAATATTTAATAGTTTATTTTCTTTTTTATGATTTTTTCCTTAGATTTATTTATTTTTATATAATTATTTTTATTTTATCAACAATAATTATTATTTTAATTAAATGATTAAAAAACTAGAAAAAACTCTTACAATGACATATCTAAATCTAAAAACTTATGAGCCCACTTTTTAAGATAGTATTCAAAGTTTTTACCCTCCTTCATCCTCTTATCTGTATCTATTAGAGGAATCTCCAACTCAAAGTCTAACCCCATGGCACTTCTACAGAAACTCTCGTAGTCTATCTCTACCTCAGGTATAAATCCTCTACTATCCCCACCCTCTCCCTTTTTAACACCTATTACCTTTACCCCTATCTCCTCTCCTATCTTCCTAACCTTCTCAAAGATCTGAAAGTCGTAAACCCTGTTTAATATTATGCCCCTTACATCCACCCCCATACTCTTTAGAAGGGAGTAATAACTTAAACCCTCTACAAAGGCTCCCTCAATACCCCCTTTACTACAGGAGGATATAACATACACTGGAAAACCTAGAAGTTTTGACACCTCAGCACTACTGTAGTTCTTTTCCCTTAGGGCACCTGTAAAGGCACCCATAACGCCCTCCACTATATAGTACTTATAATCAGACTCCTCAACAAACCTTAAAAACTCCTCAACATCACACCATCCTCTATCTCCAATTTTTATACTACTGTACTTCAACATAGGCTCCCTTAAGATATAGAGGGATGGAACGATATCCCTAACATCAGGACCGATCTTCGCAACAAACGTTTTTCCATCTAATTTGGAGACTATACTAGTTAATAAAAAAGTTTTTCCAGATTGGGAACCTGTAGATAGGAGAATTACTCCTCTTTTTTTATTTTCCTCTTCTTCTTTCTCATGTCTTTTTCTATTGGGGTATATTATAGATTTTCTTTTCAACTTCTCTTTTAAATCCCTATTCTTATTTAGTATAGCCTTATACTCCTCCTCATCTACTCCTAAACTCTCCAATAAACTCCTCTTTATATTTTCGTTATCTAAAAATCCATGAACCATAGTACCGTATATATTCTTCCAATATACTCCAGAGACTATATAACTCTCCTCTTTAAGATACCTATAGTTCAACTTTTTAACTTTGGACCTTGTTAGTACCTTCACCCCCTTACCTAACTTTATATCTCCGTAGGTATGACAGTGGAACCCTTCTCCCCTATCTCCACATTTTCCAAAGATACAGTTATCCATCAATTTAAACTCTACCCTATCTGTACATATTAAGGGAGAAAATTCCACATCTAACAGACCTAACCCCTCCCTGAATATTGGATACTGGCTTTTCCTCCCTATATCCACCCTTTTAGATAGTACCTGAAACCCACTACATACTCCGAATAGTATCCCATCAAATTCTAGAAGGTATTTTTTTAATCTCTCATTTAGAGAGAAACTTTCTATAAGACTGCCTCCTGGTATTATCAACATATCTAAATCTTTAATAGTATGGATATTATCCTCGTTAACTGCTAAGGTAGGCAGATCTCCAAAGTTTTCAAAACATGGAAGGGATCCTTTTATATCCAATATTCCAATTTCCATGGTTATCTCTGATATTTTTAATAGAATTAAATAACTATACAATATTTAAAGTTTTGTTATCTGATTAGGTTTAATTTCTATATTATAGGAGAGGTATGGTTTGGAAAAACATAATGATTATAAAAAAATATAGAACCTTAATTCCCATCAAAGTAACGATTTAAATAATAAAAATAATAAAAAAGACTAGAAAAAACCCTGGTTTTCATCAGTAGTGATTAAAAGAACAATGAAAATGATAATTGTTAAATAAAAACATGATTAAAATAATCAATATAAAACTATATAAAAATCATTAAATACCCTAAGATCTTTCTAATCACTTAGGTAAGATAGGAGATCTTACTCTGAATCCCTGTATTAGAGAGTATTCGGAGGGTTATTCTCCCCCAATCTTCTTTGTTAAAATTTCTGTATTTGAGATAAATAGAAGTTTTTATTTTAAACCTTTTTCTTTATTTTTTATTTTTATTAATTTTTATAATTATTTTTATTTTTTTTATTTTTATAATTATTCTTTATTATTTTTTTAAAATTATCCTTTTGATGGGGAATTATAGGGTAAATATAGAAATAATTAATTGTAAAATAGAATAATCCTAAATATTAAAAACTATAAAAACCATCCTTTTATTGTGTTCTTTTGAGAGATTCTAAACTTTAGGTAATTTAGAATAGATCTATTAAAATCTTTTTTCCCTAAATAGGTTATCTTTCATCCTTACTCTATAGGTAGGGTCTTATCAACAAGAGATTCTTATTTTTATCTATAAAACTTTTTATTTCATTTTTTATTAATTTTTTATATCTTTTAAATTTCATTAAAAATCCTGAATAAAACATTTATACAAAAACATTATACAAAAATAATTAAAATAAATATAATTTAAAATTAAAAAAGAAACTAAAAATTCTTAAAAAGAAGGTTGATGAAAATTCCTATTCTACTTCTCCAGTATTTTTTACTTACCAACCTGTGTATTATTCTTTTTAGATATATTTAATCTTTTACAATTCTTTATTTTTTATTATTTTAATTTTAAATTATTTTTTATAATTATATTATTTTTTAATCAAAATTCTCATAGGTTATTTTTTGGTTATAGTAATAATAATTAATTTTGCCAAAATTATGATAATATGTTAAAATAAGAAGAAGCTATTTGTAAAAATTTAAACTTAAGAAGTTTCTCTATATTTCCGGAATTATGAAAAAAGAAGATCCTCTCTAACTGAATTTTGTATCATGACAGAATTTTCTACCCTTATTTTTCTAGTGTTTTTTATTATTTTATTTAATTTTATTTCTTAGTTTCATAACAAATCAGTTAAAAAAGATAAAACATAATAAAATATTTTTTTAAATAATCATTGAGGGAAGAACATATATGCCTCTTCATCTATCTCTTCACCAAATCCCTTTCCTATCCCATAACCTAAATTATATATCAACTGTGACATTAGGTTAAAAAATCCAGTGTATGTGTGGGGCGTATAATCAACAATCGCTGGGTTGGATATATTTGCCAATTTCTTGGCCATTTCCACAGCATCCTCTTCAGTTCCTATGTAGTCCACAAGACCAACTTTTTTAGCACCATATCCTGAGTATATCTTACCATCAGCAACTTTCAGTGTCTCTTCAACTGTCATGTTTCTGTTCTCTGCAACCCATTTAACAAAATCCATATAGATCTCGTTTATTATACTCTCTAAGTACTCCTTTTCCTCTGGTGTTAAAGGTCTATAGGGAGATCCTATATCTTTGTATTTTCCAGCCTTTATTACAGTTACATTTACACCAAGTTTTCTCATAAGTTCATAGTACTGGATCATATCCATTCTAACTCCAATACTGCCGACGATAGAGTGTTTTTCTGCCACTATACAGGTTGCAGGTGCTATTGCCATATAGGCTCCCGATGCACCTACAGTTTCAATATAGGCTATAACAGGTTTCTTCTTAGATACTTCTTTGACCTTTCTTGCAAGTTTCTCACTTGCTATAACCTCTCCCCCAGGACTATTTACCCTTAAGATTATTGCTTTAATGGTGGGGTCTTTTTCTGCCCTATCTAAAGCCTCTATATAGTCCTCAACACCGATATCCTCTTTAAAGAAAGAGCTATCCTGGGGGCGAAGTATTAACATTCCCTCTATATCTATCCTCGCAATATTCCCTCCCGAAATCTCACCTACGCCTATAAATAGTACAGTAGCTCCAATAATAAGAGTCAATAGTAGTAGTACTATCAATAAAAATATCCCCACTATGACATACTTTCTGTCCATCCTCTCACAATACTATTTTATTGTACTGCTTTATAAATACCGGCTTTAGGTTCGTATATGTAACCTTCCTCCAGCAACTCTTCCAGAATTTTGTCAAGTTCATATTCGTCTATTTTAACTATCTTTAACAACTCCTCATATCCCACAGACTCTCTATCCTTTATTATTTTTAAAACCATATCTTTTATATCCCCCTCTTCTCTGTATACGTCTTCAAACATCTCCTCACTTATTAAATCCTCCTTATCGCCTTCACTGTAATCTTTAGGGCTCTTTTCACCTTCATCCTCCATATACTTCCTTGTTATTTCAATCTCCAGATCTCTTAATTCCCTCCATTTATCCCTATTCTCATTCCTTATCTTATAAAGTTCTAAAGAAATATAAGGAGATCCTTCAAATTGACTAACTCTTCCAATCACATCTATAAGATCCTTCTCTTTAATATCCTTTCCTTTCTTTTCAAAATCTTTAACAATTACACCTCCCTCTAATTCAAACATAAGTATGGAGGTTTCAGATACTTTCTTTACTTCTCCCAGTATCCTAACACGATGTATTCTCTTACCCTCTATAATTAAGGTATTATCTACCACCTCATTTTCTAAGAACTCTTCTGGTCTAATCTTGTATGCAGTCCATCTTATCATACCTTCACCTAAAAGTAATCATACTTAACTCTTAATTGTCGATCTAATATAAAAAAGTAATAAATATTATAATTATATATATAAATTCATCAATATAATGCTCTAAAAATAAAAATGGTGCAGGGGGGGGGATTTGAACCCCCGAACCCCTATGGGACTGGATCTTAAGTCCAGCGCCGTTGGCCAGGCTTGGCAACCCCTGCGATTAAATCCATCATTAGAATATAACATACATATATATAAAGTTTTCGGTTAATAAAATATTCTACCTTAGTTCCCATCAGTAGTGATTAAAAGAATAATAAATCAATATAAAAATCATTAAATATCCTAAGATCTTTCCGGAACCCTTAGTTAAGATAGGAGATCTTATGATCTTATTCTGAATCCCTGTATTAGAAGATCTTCAGAGGACCATTCTCCTTCAATATTATTTTAAAATTAGTTTGTATCTAGGATGATAGGAGTTTTCTGTTTTTTAAACATTTTTATTTTATTATTTATTTTTAAATTTTCTTTTTTATCATAATTATTTTTTTATAATTATCCTTATTATTCTTTAAATTATCATTTTGATGGGAACTAGAGTAATATTCTACATTCAAGATGTTTCCTGAATATACTTTATTTTTAATATTTTTTATTCTATTGATAAATTAAATATAAAAACTAAAAAACAATATATTTTACATCCTTAAATTCCAAACCTCTAAAGACGGTGAAAGGTGATAACTTGGAGAATTTCTCAGAGTGGTACAGTGAAATATTGGAGAGGGCTGAAATATACGATGTTAGATATCCTATAAAGGGCTGTGGTGTCTACCTACCATATGGATTTAAGATTAGGAGATATACCTTTGATATATTACGAAGGCTATTAGAGGAAAGGGGGCATGAGGAGGTCCTCTTTCCCCTACTTATTCCTGAGGATCTTCTTGCAAAGGAGGGAGAACATATAAAGGGATTTGAGGACGAGGTATTCTGGGTAACCCATGGGGGGAAAAAGCCCCTAGAGGTAAAACTTGCACTGAGACCTACCTCTGAGACATCCATATACTATATGATGAAACTGTGGATAAAGGTACATAAGGACCTCCCTATAAAACTATTCCAGGTTGTAAATACCTTCAGATACGAGACAAAACATACAAGACCCCTTATAAGGTTGAGAGAGATAATGACATTTAAGGAGGCACATACCGCCCATGCAACAATGGAAGATGCTGAAAATCAGGTTAAAGAGGCTATAGAGATATACAAAGAGTTTTTCCATGAGTTAGGCATTCCAGTTATTGTATCTAGGAGGCCAGAGTGGGATAAATTCCCAGGTGCTGAGTATACAGTAGCCTTTGATACCATATTCCCAGATGGTAGAGCGATACAGATAGGTACTGTCCATAATTTGGGACAGAACTTTTCAAAGACTTTTGATTTAGAGTTTGAAACATTAGAAGGAGGAAAAGATTACGTTTATCAAACATGCTACGGTATATCTGACAGGGCAATAGCCTCAATTATAGCAATCCATGGAGATGAGAAAGGCCTTATTCTACCTCCTAACGTCGCTCCAATCCAGGTGGTTATAGTACCTCTACTGTTTAAGGGAAAGAGAGAGATTGTAGAAAATAAAGCAACAGAGTTGTACAACCTGTTAAAGGAAACAGGGATCAGAGTAAAAATAGACGATAGAGACATTAGACCAGGGAGGAAGTTCAACGACTGGGAACTTAGAGGGGTGCCAGTTAGGATAGAGGTGGGTCCAAAGGACGTAGAGAATAAGATGGTTACTATCTACAGGAGAGATACAGGGGAGAAGTATCAAATAAAAGAAGAGGAGGTTAAAGATGAAATATTAAATCTCCTAGAGAGGATAAAGGATAACCTGAGAGAGAGGGCTAAAGAGAGGATGGAAAAATACATTACCCTTGTAGATTACACCGAAGATGCTCCAATTGAAGAGGTTGGAAACAGAGTTAAAGAAATACTTAAGGAGAAAAAAGGAATAGCCTTAATACCTTACAGTGAGAGTATCTATAATGAAGACTTTGAGGAGAAGATAGAGGCGTCCATTCTTGGAACAACTGAATACAATGGGGAAAAATACATTGCAGTGGGAAGAACATATTAAACATTTTTTGGTGTTAGTATTCATGTTGGAGTTGTCCCAAAATCTGAAAGAGATTCTTTTAATTGGACTTGGAGGATTCCTTGGAGCAGTGACTAGGTATATTTTAAGTAACACAATACCTGTTGTATTTGAAATGCCCCTAGGAACCTTCGGAGTTAATTTAATAGGTAGTTTTATAATGGGATTCTTTATGTACTCACCTTTGAATGAGATCTATCCCCAGTATAGGTTTCTTATAGTCACAGGATTCTGTGGAGCCCTATCTACCTTCTCTACATTCAGTTATGAAAATCTCTTCCTATTGGAAAAGGGTTTTATCATTAAGGTAGTATTGAATATCCTCTTAAATGTTGTAGGGTGTATATTGGCAGTGTATTTAGGTAAATCCCTCTCTATCTCCCTCTTTGGAGAGGTATAAAATTAAAGGGTGATCCCTTGAAGATTAAACCAGAGTGCGCCATATGTATTGTAAGGCAGGTTGTAGATGCTGTTAAGGAGATATCCAAGGAGGAGGAAGTACAGTTTAAACTGGTGAGTTCTACCCTCTCATGTATAAAGGAGGTTTATGGTCCTGACGCTGTTCCCGCCTGGATGGGAACTAAGGTACATAGATACCTTAAAAGGATAAGTGGCAACAAGGATCCCTACAGGTGTCTAAAAGATAGGGCCAATAAGTTGGCTATGGAATATCTTAAGAGTATAGAGGAGGATCTAAAAAAGTACAAGGATAAACCTCCATTGGAGAGATTAAGGTATAAGGTAAAATTAGCCATTGCAGGAAATGTAATTGACTTTGGTCCCTATAGTACAGATGTGGACATAGATAGGAAGTTAAAGGAGACCTTAGAGGGAGAGTTAAAGATCGATCACAGTAGGGAACTATTTCAGGATCTAAAGAAGTATAATAAAATACTCTATATATGTGATAACGCAGGTGAGATAACCTTTGATAAGATACTCATTGAAGAGTTAAAGGAATACTGTGAAGTTATAGCCTCTGTAAAAGGAGGTCCTATATTGAACGATGCTACACTGGAAGATGCTAAATACGTAGGTCTCGATAAGGTGGTAAAGGTAATAACCACAGGTTATGATGTTATAGGAATTGATTTAGAAGAATCCTCTGAGGAGTTCTTAAGGGAGTTTGAGAGGGCAGATATAATTATTGCCAAGGGAATGGGCAACTTTGAGAGTTTAACTGAGTACTCCATTGATAAACCAATATACTATATATTTAAGGCTAAGTGTTCCCCTGTAGCCCAGTTTGTAGGTGTTGAGGTTGGAGATAATATACTTTTAAAATATTAAAAAATTTAAATAAGTTAAAATAAATAATAATAAGAAAAAAGTTATTGAAAATTATAATAAAAAATATGAAAAAAATTATCCCGTAGATTATACCAGATACTAAAAAAACAGATGGAAATTTCTGTTAAACCTTTTTTAAGAATTTTTTATCTTTTTTTTCTTTTTGAGATTTTTTATTTTTATATTTATTATAATTATTTTTTAGAAGAACAGTAAATTACCCAGTGCTAAAATCAACAACATACCCATAAAACCAAGATGGGCAGAGTATATCCCAGTATTTTGGAACTGTGTTTTTAGTATATTACAGATAGTACTACATATAGTAAGTGGAGTGAGTATCTGTAGAAGTATTGCAAGGTAAAATATTATACTGTTAGAAAATATCAGTGAAAGTAAAGTAAATATAAAGGCAAGTATTAAAGATACAAAGTGAGGCATAAGTCTCATTCCTGTTAATCTAAAGGTAGCAAATCCTGAGAGCATACTACCAAAAAGTACAGCTAAAGATACTAAGGATACTACACTATCACCCAATTTAACCACCTTCTAATATTTTTATATATCTTTTACTGTCTTAGAGAACACCAGACACTTACAACCACACAGGCCTAACGTTAGGTTTTGAGAGGTAGTTAAAGAATGTAGGTGCCCCTGCAATTTCGAAACCTTCGTCTAGATTCTCTCTAGTGATCCCTCTAAACTCTGCACTTAACTCACATACGTAGATCTTGACTCCCTTCTTTACAACATCCTTCACTAGATCACTTAACTTGGGAAATGCTGGATGTTTTACCTTATCACATTCACCTTTCTGGGCTAAACTGGCACCGTCTAACATGAGAAATATAGTTGGTTTCAACTTCATCCTTAGGGCAATATCTGCCATCATAAAGGTGGAGTACGCTCTCTCTGCATTTCCAGTACCTGTGGTGTTTATGATAAATATTTCATCTATATTTACAGATTTAAGATCCTCCTTTTTCTTCTCTCCCTTCTTCACCAGTATTCTATAGTTCCCATCTTCCAGTTCCTCAACAGAGAGTATCTCATGACCAATACCTTTCAGTCCCTCTGTTAGATCTGTTAGAGCATTTTTACCTGCTATTATCTCCAATACCTCTCCAACATTCATCTTCTCCAGTATATCAGATACTATCATTATAGGCCCTGGACAGGTTGCCCCAACAACGTTTATAGATTTAGAAGTTTCGATATCTCCAACGTGTATTTTAACGATGTTGTTGTCAACCTCTACCTTGTAGTCCATCTTATCTGCAAGATCCTTTATAGCCTTTATCTGATGCTCCCCATCTGTTTCAACAATAAGTAGTCCCTTCTTCATCTTCCTGAGTACAGATTCAACAAGTATCTCAGGACTTCTTAGGCCCTTAACTGATATCTCTCTTATCATAGTATCCTTTTCATATTTTTATTTAATACTTTTTATTTAATACATTTTTTAAGATATTACATTCAGGATAGACTATATCCTCTATTTCATCACAATACTCTTCTAATATAACTTTAATAGAGTTTAAAGTGTCCATACCTTTACATATACCACAGTTTATTACAAGATCATCTTCATTGGGATTTCTTGAATTATTGTATTTACAAAGTATCCATAGTTTCATAGATATCATTATATGGATATTTTTAAAATAAAAATTATTATAATTATAAATAAGGAATTAAATGTATTTGGCTATTTTTTCCCTCAATGCCTCCTTTGTAGGGGCTCCAACGAAGGCAACCTCTCCATCGATTACTATAGTAGGTACTGCCATAATTCCATATTCTGCAGCCTTCTCAGGTTCCTTCATAACGTCTATATACTCTACCTCTATTCCTTTACCTATCTCTGAAACTACCTCCTCAACAACCCTCTTTGCAGGAGGACAGTGAGGACACATTGGAGATGTGAATACCAGTATCTTTACCATACTCATTACCTCCTATCTTTTTTATTATCCCCAGATTTCTTTGAAGTGTTCCAATGCCTTAACGATATTCTCTAAATCAGAGGGCGGGAATGCAAATATCATTTCCCCATCCTCTATACGAGCGTATTTCCTGGAACCGTTACATCCCAAGGTAGCATTTGCAACTCCCCTAACCTTAACAGCAGCCACTGCATCTGCACATAGGGATTGGATACCTGCAAAGTCTCCCTGGAACCTTCCTCCCTCTTTGTAGAGTAATGCCTGTACCAGCCTTAGAATCTTCTTTGGTGTAGCTATAACCAGTATTGAGTCTGGTTCAAAGTCTGCATCACTTAGAGGTGCATATACACTTGCGTATATCTCTTCCTTAACTCTAGGTATAGCCTCTACAGTCCTTATTGCAGCCTCCTCTGTTTCAAAGTTACCTAACTTGTGGTATAACTTACCTGTGGCCAAGGGTTCTGGAGGGTTTTGAAGAATTCCTATTGCATAGGCCCCTCCTTTACATAAGTGTTTTTCCAAGGTAGCATAGAATTTCTTTCCTTCCTTCCTTGCTATTTGAACCATTTCACAGTGCCTTACTTGGTTTTCTATTTCACTATAATTTTCAGGGATCTCATCTTTAGATTTTGCAAGTTTTACAGCAACTGGAGGATATTCCAATCCTAGTAATTCCTCCAACTTTTTACCTAATTCTTTAACATCCAAGGCAATCACCAGTATTATTTTTTGTTAATATATTTTGGTTGTAATATGAAATATATTATTATTCTTTATTTAAAGTTTTTTAATTGTTTACTATCTTCATAGTTGTGTTAATTGTATACACTACTATGAACACCTGTTTACATATATAAATTTTTCTAGTAGAGAGGGGGGTCCGGGGTCCTGTCCACATAAAACAAACATCATATATAACAATGTACATAAGATACTATTATGCTAAGAGTAAAAGATATTATAAAGAAATTAAAAATCTTTAAGAGGAACAAAATACCTATAGAAATTAAAACACTCGCCATTGCAACCTACATTCAGACATCTTCAGTAAGAAGGACTGCCAGAATTCTTTCAGAGATTTATCCAGTCTCAAAAACATCAGTTTGGAACTGGATAAATAAGTTTAAAGAAGAATTATCCATTACAACAGAGGAAAGAGAAAGAGATCTAATAGCGGTGGATGAAACTGTTGTTAAAGGTGGCGGGAAGCACTATTACGTTTATTCAGCTGTAGATGTTGAGAGGAATGAATTAATTTTAATGAGAGTCTATACAATAAGGAATCATCTAATTACGAGGTCCTTTGTAAAGAAAGTACTGAAGTACTGTAGGGGTGAGCCTAAATTCCTTATAGATAAAGCCCCATGGCTAATTAGTGCTCTAAAAAGTCTTAATTTAAACTTTGAACATCAGACTTTTGGGCGGGGGAGTTTGATAGAATCGGTGTTTTCTTCTCTGAAGCAGAGGGTAAAGATCTTTTTCTGCTCTATTAATGCTAAAAATCCTGTTAGAAACTGGAACTTCTTTTGTAGGTTATTTGTTCTGTATTATAATAAACTGAGGTGGTGTTTATGTTAAGTGGACAGGTCCCAGATTTTTTATAGAAACTGGATTTATTTATAAAAATAAATCGAAAAAATAAAAATTTTAAAACTGTTAATACCTAATAAAAACTGATAAAAAAGTTAAAATATGGCTCCAGTACTCCAAACTACACTGATACTGAAGACTTTAACCCTTCAAGAGTTTTATTTTTTTATTTATCTCAGTTCTCCTCTTTATAGCAACCTATAGCCTTTAACTTCCCCTCTATAGTAATTTCCTTATCCTTTCTATCATCGATCTTTAAAGTACTCAGTACCCTTACAGTATCATTAAGTACAGTTTCATGAGCCTCTTTGAAGGCCCTTATTATCTCATCTAAGTCCCCTTCCAATACAGTTCCCATTGCGCAAGGTTCAACTTTTAAATTGTATTTTTTAAAAACCTCTATAGCCTTCTTTACGTATTTGGAGATACTTGGGCCCTCTCCAATGGGCACTATACTAACCTCTGCAACTGGCATACTATCTCCTAAAAACTTTATAAAAAAATTTTAAACTTCATACTATTTATAATTAATTCCCTCTCTTAGCGAGACGATCCTTTTCAGGTAAACTCTCTATATCAATACCTGGCATAGGTTCTCCAAGGTTCTTACTAACCTCTGCTATAACATCAGGTTTATCGTAGTTATAAGTTGCTTCAACAATAGCCCTAGCCCTCTCCTCTGGATTCTCAGATTTGAAGATACCTGAACCTACAAATACTCCATCACATCCCAACTGCATCATCATGGCGGCATCTGCAGGTGTGGCAATACCTCCTGCAGCGAAATTTACAACAGGTAATCTCCTCAACTTGGCAACCTCGTATAGGAGATCTACAGGTACCTTTAACACTCTAGCCATCTGTAGAAGTTCCCTGTCTAATCCCATCTCGTAGTATCCAACCACCCTTGCAATACCTTCATTTACAGTTCTTACATGTCTAACTGCCTCTACAACGTTACCAGTTCCTGCCTCTCCCTTGGTTCTTATCATGGCTGCTCCTTCATCTATCCTCCTAAGTGCCTCTCCTAAATCCCTGGCACCACATACAAAGGGCACTATAAATCTCTTCTTGTCTATGTGATGCACATCGTCTGCAGGTGTAAGTACCTCACTCTCATCTATCATATCTACACCAATAGCCTCTAAGACCTGGGCCTCGACAAAGTGTCCTATCCTCACCTTAGCCATTACAGGGATGGATACTGCATCTTTAATATCTAAGATCAGTTGAGGATCTGACATCCTTGCAACTCCTCCCTGGGCTCTTATATCTGCAGGTACTCTTTCCAAGGCCATCACCGCAGTAGCCCCAGCATCCTCGGCAATCTGTGCCTGTTCAACACTTGTAACATCCATTATAACTCCGTACTTTACCATCTTAGCAAATCCTCTCTTTAGAAGTTCTGTACCTACCTTTCTCATAGTTTCACCTTTTAGTTTTTGATATTACTTTATATCCTTAAACTAAATTTATATAATATATTAACGGTATAATACTTATACCATCACATGGAGGGATACACTATGGTAAAAGTTCTAATAAACGGATACGGTTCCATAGGTAAGAGGGTGGCAGATGCAGTTGCAAAGCAGAAGGATATGGAGGTAATTGGTGTTACCAAGACAAAGCCAGACTTTGAAGCAAGGTTAGCTATAGAGAAGGGATATAAACTATATACTGCTATTCCAGAGAGGAAATCCCTCTTCGAGGAGAAAGGGATAGAAATTGAAGGTACAATCTTCGACGTTATAGAGGAGGCAGATATTGTAGTGGACTGTACTCCTGGTGGAGTAGGAAAGGAGAACCTAAAAATGTATAAAGAGTACAAGGTGAAGGCTATACTTCAAGGTGGTGAAAAGGCACAGTACGTAGAGGACAACTTCAATGTACTCTGGAGTTATGACAGGTGTTATGGCAGGGATTACGTAAGAGTAGTATCCTGTAATACCACTGGACTCTGTAGAATACTCTACGCCATAGATTCAGTAACCGATATTGTAAAAGTAAGGGCGGTACTTGTAAGGAGAGGAGCAGATCCCAATGATGTAAAGAGAGGACCTATAAATGCTATAGTACCTAACCCTCCAACTTTACCCTCCCACCATGGACCTGATGTAGTCTCTGTAATTCCAGAACTTGAAGGGAAGATATTCACCTCTGCAGTAGTTGTACCTACTACCTTGATGCATATGCATACAGTTATGGTGGAGACGACAGGTACCACTAAGGAGGATATCCTTGAGGGCATAGAGAGAACTCCAAGGGTAATTACAGTAAGTGCAGAAGAGGGACTTAACTCAACTGCCACAATAATAGAGTTTGCAAGGGATATAGGAAGGATGAGATACGACCTTTACGAGATCGCAGTATGGGAGGAGAGTATCAACGTGGTGGATAAGGAGGTATTCCTGATGCAGGCTATCCACCAGGAGAGCGATGTAGTACCTGAAAATATAGACTGTATAAGATCTATGTTGGAGATGGTAGATGACAATATAAAGTCTATAGAGATGACAAATAAGGCTCTGGGACTGTTGAAGTAATAGGTAGTTAATAGTTCTTTAAAAATTTCTTTTTTATATTAATTTGAACTTTACGTCGAAATACTTATTTTATACTCAAATCTTCTCGATCTTTATCACAACTCCTCGGATTTCGATTTAAATAATACAATAATATAAATATAATTTTTTAATACCCTAGTTCCCACCAAAATGATAATTTAAAGAATAATAAAAATAATTATAAAAATTAATAAAAATAAAAATAATAAAGAAAAGATTTTAAAATAAAAACTTCTATCATCTCAGATATAACATTTTAAAAAGAAGATTGAAGGAGAAAAATCTTCATAATAAAATTAATAACAGCAACTGGTTAGGGAGGATCTACTCCACTTTCATAGAGTATCTTAGAGCACCCTAGGAGAGACTATTTATCTCTTATTCTTTTATTATATTTATTACTTTTATTATAATTATTATTATTTTTATCAGGATTTTTTTGATGGGAATTAAGGTTTTTAAAATTTTATAATAAAAATTATAATTTTTAGTAAAAAAGTAAAATATAATTAGATAGAAAAGATAAGAAAATAAAATAATAAGAGAAAAGTAAAAAACTCTTAAAAAAGGTTTAACAGAAACCTCTCATGCTCCTCCAGTGGTCAGTGCAAACTAGAGGACAAGGGTTGTATATTTTTTTTTGCCCCTATTTTGTTTTTATTAGGCATTAACAGTTTTTAGAATGTTTGTTCTTCAGATTTCAATTATTATTCTCTTTTTAATAATTATTATTTTTTTTTATTAATTTTTTTATTTATTTAAGATCTCTTAATGGTTTTAGTTAGCACAATAATTATTTTTTTGTTCGTGATAATAATGATTATAAAAATAATTAAAATAAAAGTTTTAAAATCACTAAAAAGGAATGAAAACTAAAATCCCGTTGCAGTTTTTAGAATGTCTTAAACACTTTGAATTTTCGTTAACTCTTCTTCTTAGGGTTTTTTACTTTTTTATTTTATTCATCTTAAGTATAGTTCTATTATTAGTTTAAAAATTATATACTAATCATCTCTAGCACTTATTAAATCACTCCAGTATCTCATACAGCGTATTCCTCTCCTTAGGAATTCTACCTATCTCTCTAATAATACTTCTTATCTCCTCTACAGATAGACTGACACCGTACTCAGCACCTGCAGCCCTGGAGATGTTCTCCTCCATAAGGGTTCCTCCAAAGTCGTTGGCACCGCATCTTAGGGCAACCTGGGCCATCTTTATCCCTAACTTTACCCATGACACCTGGATATTCCTTATAAGATCTTTGAAGAGTATCCTGCTTATTGCATAGATCTTAAGATCCTCTATACCTGTCGCACCTCTCCTTGCTCTCCCGTTGAGGTATATAGGGGCTAATCTATACATGAACGTTAAAGGCACAAACTCTGTAAATCCTCCAGTTTCCTCCTGTATCTCCTTTAAAATAAAGAGATGTTTAACTATATGTTCATATTCCTCGATGTGGCCGTACATTATAGTACATGTTGTTTTTATCCCTAACTTATGAGCTGTTTTTATTATATCTATCCACTCCCTTGTAGAGAGTTTAGAGGGACAGAGTTCTGATCGGATAGAGTCATCTAGAATCTCTGCCGCCGTCCCAGGCATGGTGTTTAATCCTTTTTCCTTCAGTATCTTTAACGCCTCCTTTACATTGAGACCTGCATTCTCACTTGCAAATTTAACCTCCATTGGAGAGAATGCATGGATATGGATACCTCCGTAAGGTTCAGTAACTCTATGGACTTTTTCCAGTATCTCCCCTTGAAAGTAAGTATCCACCTTAGGATGGAGTCCTCCCTGGATACATACCTCTGTACATCCCATCTTTTTTGCCTCTAGGGCTCTTCTAGCTATTTCATTCACATCTAAAAAGTAGGCTCTCCTATCTCCCATATTTACTCTGAAGGCACAGAATTTACAGTCTCCTACACAGATGTTGGTATAATTGATGTTCCTGTTAACTACGTAGGTTACTACATCTCCTACGATAACCTTCCTAAGAGTATCTCCCACCTTTAAGATATCAAATAGATTTTCATCATCCTCAAAAAGTTCTAAACACTCCTTTTTTGAAATATTCTTTGTGTACAGTTTATCTAGGTCCATAAAATCACCGTAGAAAAGAGTTAACAGTTAATACTATATTAAAATTTTTATACCATAGGATTTTAGAATATATGATATCCCATATTAGATTTTTAAATTGCTCAGAATATTTAAAAGTTATATTTATATTTTTCTATTTGATTTAATGAGAATTAAATATATATTAATAAAATTTAATAATAAATAAAGATATAACAACACCTAGGTGAAAAATATGAAGGTTGGGATAGAGTTTGTACCTAACGAACCTATAACTAAGATATGCCACTATGTAAAGTTGGCAGAGGACAGTGGATTCCAGTACTGTTGGATCACCGACCACTACAACAACAGAAATGTATATATGACTTTAACAGCCATTGCAGGTGTAACAAACAAAATTAAATTGGGACCTGGAGTAACTAACCCATACATAAGACACCCTGCAATTACTGCATCTGCAATGGTTACATTGGATGAGTTGTCAGGTGGAAGGGCAGTTTTAGGTATAGGACCAGGTGACAAGGCTACATTTGACGCCTTAGGTATAGACTGGGTAAAACCGGTATCAACAATTAAGAAGGCTATCGCAGATATAAGAACTCTAATGAAGGGGGAGAAGTTAGAGACAGGTGCCCAGTTGTCTATAAAGCCAAAATCTGAGATACCAATATATATGGGAGCCCAGGGACCAAAGATGCTTGAAACTGCAGGGATGATTGCAGATGGAGTTTTAATCAATGCATCTAACCCAAAGGACTTTGAGACCGCAATACCAATTATTAAGAAGGGGGCAGAATCTGCAGGTAGAAGTATAGAAGAGATCGACGTTGCAGCATACGCCTGTATGTCTGTAGATAAAAACCCAGAGAAGGCTAAACAGGCTGCAGTTCCAGTGGTGGCATTTATTGCAGCAGGATCTCCTCCAATAGTATTGGAGAGACATGGTATAGAAATGGAGAAGGTAGAGAAAATAAGAGAGGCTCTAAAGAAGGGAGACTTTGGAACTGCATTTTCCACAGTGGATGATGCCATGTTAGAGGCATTCTCCCTATATGGAACTCCTGAGGATGTTGTAGAGAAGATAAAAGGTTTGGCAGAGATGGGAGTTACTCAAGTTGTTGCAGGTTCTCCAATTGGACCTAACAAGGAGAAGAGTATTAAATTGATAGGTAAAGAGGTAATCCCTGCTGTAAAGGAGTTATAATTAGAGTTATAATCTTATCTCTTTTTATTTTAATTATAATTTTAAACCTTAATTCCCCTCAAAATGATAAATTTAAAGAATAATAAAAATAATTATAAAAATAATAATTATAATAAATAAAAATAAAAAATAAGAAAAAGTTTTAAAATAAAAACTTCTATAATCTTCTGGATATCTTTTAATACAGGGATTCAGAGTAAAATCTCCTATCTTACTTAAGTGTTCGGAAAGATCCTAAAGGTATTTAATAGTTTTTATTATTGATCATTTTCATTGTTCTTTTAATCACTGCTTGGTGGAAACTAAGGTTATTATAATATAAATAATAAAATAATAAAACTTAAATTTTCACAACTAATAATACATACTGTGATAGTATGACAGTACTTTACGGGAGAGTAACCTCTGGGAGGGGAGAAGGTAGATATTTTATGTCTTTAAAACCATACAGGGAGAGATTTAAAAGTATATTAGGGTACTATCCTTACGAGGGAACGTTAAATATCAAGTTAAGTGAGTATATTCCCTTAGATACATCTAAGTGTTTTAAGATAGATGGTTTCGAATACAAAGGTAAGAAATACTACGGTGTAAAAGTCCTCCCTGCAAAGGTATCCAAGGATGAATTCGCTATAAAAGGTGCCCTAATATTCCCGGAGAAATCTAACCATCCCAAGGACATAGTGGAGGTAATATCACCGTTGAATCTAAGAAATTACCTATTTTTAAAAAATGGAGATATTGTTAAGATAATTGTAGAGTGATACTGAATGTTTATTAAAATATGTGGTGTTAAAACTGAGAGGGAGTTAAATATAGTGGAGAAGTATGCCGACGCCACAGGGGTGATAGTGGAGTCAGAATCTAAAAGGAGGATAAGTTTAGATAGGGCTAAGGAGTTGATAGAAACTTCCAGTATCCCAGTATTTACAGTCTCTACATTGGAGGATTTTAAATCTTGGTCAGAGGTTATAGAAAAAACTGAAACTGAGTATATTCAGATCCATTCAGATATGGATGTTGGAACTGTAGAAAGGTTAAAGGACGAATACAGTGTATTTATAATGAAAGTTTTTAAAGTACCTAAGAGGAGCACTTTCCCTGAGAGAGATGCAGAGGATCTTATAAATAAGATAGCAGAGTATAAAGATATAGTGGATAGGATCCTCTTGGATACAGGTAAAGGATGTGGAGTTACTCACGATCACAGGGTAAGTAAGATAATCTGTAAAAAATTCGATGTAGTACTTGCAGGGGGGCTGAACCCAGAGAATGTTAGGGAAATTGTGGATTACGTACAACCTTTTGGGGTGGATGTATCAAGTGGTGTTGAAAAGGAAGGTGAGAAGAGTGAAGATCTAATAAGATCCTTTGTAGAAAGTTTAAAAATGATATAACGGGATCCTATGAAAACTGCCGTAGTTTTTGACTGCTCTGGTACCTTGGTGGATGTTAAAAGGATCGTCAAAGAGATAGAATCCCAGAAGTTTCTATGTAATCATCAGACTGTAGATATCGTAGATAAAAAGAGAGGTAGAGTTTTAGTTGTTATAGGGGAGAATATTCCTCTTTTAAATTTAGATCCAGATATGCCAATGAGGGATCTACTTGAGAGGATAAAGTGGAGGATCACATACTGCCACCCTCCAATCTTCAAGGGAAATATTCTAAAAGATTGTAAAACTAAGGTAAAGGAACTACAGGACCCTGCAAATATACTTAACAGGTTTAACATTGAAACAGATCCTGGATACGCCCTGATCTGTGATACTGTAAAGGGAAGAATAGAGTATACCATTGCCACCGGAGGTTGTCTATTTGAGGGAGTGCATGAAGCCATAGAAGAGTTGAAGGATATGGGAGTGGAGATATATATAGCCTCTGGGGATAGTAAGTACGCCATTGAAAAGTTAAGTAGGTTAATAGGTATTGACAAGGATCACATCCTCCCAGAGGCACATCAACACCTTAAGAGGGACTTAGTGTTAAAGTTAAAGAGAAAAGGGTATAAAGTAGTTATGGTAGGGGATGGAACTAACGATGTACCTGCAATGCTTGAGAGTGATCTATCGGTTATCAACTTACAGGGAGGCAAGGTTTCAAAAAAGGCATTAGATACTGCAGATGTGAAGATAGAGAATATTGGGGAGATAGTGGATATAGTTAAGAGATTGAAGTAAAGATAATTAAAAAATATTTATAATAAATAAAATATACTGTTAAAAAACAGTTAAAAAAGAAAAAATATTTAATTATAGCTATATTTTTAATGTTTTTATGTTTTTATTATGATATTTATAAACTCTTGTTTCTATCAAAAATATTATAAGATTAATAATTATTTACACAATATAAAAAATAAAACAAAAGAAACTGTTTAAAAATAAATACCTTCCATCTACTTCGAATAAAATTTTGTGAAAGTATACTAAGTGATATTTTTATCCATTTCTTAAATACTGGAGGAAAGAATTATCCATCTAATAAGGATTGACACTAATCTTTTAACTACAACTGTGAATATTCTTAATCTTATTCTAGTGTTCAGGAAAATCTTACAAGATAGATATTGTTAAATAGATTATTTTTTTAATTATTAATACTCTAATTTCCATTAAAGTAACGATTTAAATAATAAAAATAATAAAAAAGACTGGAAAAAATATTGAAATATGATATTTTATAATAAAAATTAATAATAGCAACCTGCTAAGAAGGATCTGCTCTACTTCCATAGCATCTTATAGCATCCCAGGAGAGATTATCTATCTCTTATTTTTGATCTTAATACCTTCTTTTTATTGCTTTTATTATAATTATTGTTATTTTTATTAGAATTTTTTTAATGGGAATTAGGGTGTTTATTTATTTTATTATTCTTTTTAAGATTTTTATTATAATAATTACTACTTTAATGGAAATTAAGATTTTATAAAATTTAAAATTTTTAAAAATATTTTCTCATACCCTTAAACGCCTTAGATTAACAACAACATCTAACACACCACCTTCTTAGTACCCATGGACACATAGAATGATAGTAATAGGATTTTTACCTTAAAACTTCACAAGCCCTTTTCACCTTTTTTACAACATCTACTCCATCCTCTCCGAATATAATAACCTTATCCTTGAAGTAGATAGCATCAGGCACTCCCTCAAATTTCTCATATACTACCTTTATGCCCTCCTCTATTCCTCTGATTTCCATCCCATCAGGTAAGGGAAAAAGGGAAAATCCACACTTCCTTAGAGTTTCTAAGATATCCGAAGAGCACTTTATTGTTATTGCACCTCTAACCTTGGGATCGTAATAGTTGGCGGTAATTATCGCCTTGGATACAATATTGGAGACTCCAAACTTCACATATTCAACTGCACCTTTTCCTGTAATCCTTAAACTGGCAATATCTTCAATATCCCTTGGAAGGATGAGACACTCTCCAATGTAAGAATCGCCCTCTGGAATAAGAGATTGGAGATCCATTTCCCTTAGTAGATGGAGGGCGTAGTATAAACTCTTTAGTATTCTCTCCCTGTTTATATATATAGGATTGGAGTTATATCCGTACTTCGTCTTAGTTGCATATATCACAGATGCCAACACCACTCTCTTTCCCTCCTCGATGGCATCTACAATATTATATCCCTTTGCAATAAAGGATGCCACTGCAGAGGCAAATACACAACCTGTACCATGCACCTCCCTATCTATCTTCCTCCCTCTGAACCTCCTTATTATCTTACCTTTATAGAGGAGTTTATCCTCAATCCCAGTTATCAGTATGTAGTTGTTCCCCTTCTCTAAATCCTTAAAATACTTAGACTGTCTTATTATGTTGTACTCCTGAGAGTTAGGGAGTATTAAAAGGGATCTTTTAAAGAGTTTAAAATACTTTTCCAGGGTTTTCTCATCTATGAAGTTATAGCCTGTTGTAGATCTTAAAACAGGATCACACACTATTTTAAAGTTGTATTCTTTATGATACTTTAAAAGTACATCTATAGCGTCCTCAGTTAATACTCCAGTCTTTACAATAGGTACTTGGAAGTCCTCAAATATAGCCTGAAGTTGATCCTCTATTACATCCCTTGGAAGATCCATCTTAGAATATACCCTCTTGTTGTTTTGAGGTATTAAAGAGGTGATCACAGTTAAAGGATTACATCCTACTACCTCAACTGTCTTCACATCTGCAACAATCCCTGCTCCACCTGTAGGATCATAACCTCCAACTAATAGGACATTCACCTTTGACATCTTATCCATTCCTCTATAGATAATATTACACATTTTCCATGCTCTTTAAGGTACTCTACTAACTCCTTAGCATACCTTAACTTCTTTATCTTAATATCATCCCCTTTCTCTACCTCCCTCCTTAGGTTCGGCCTTGAGTACTTAGTTATATACTCTCCAAAGTCCATACCACAGAGTACTATTCTCTTAGCACCGTAATACTCTGCAAGGAAACAACACCTATCACCGTCTGTAAATCCCCCATAGTTAATAAGTCCTGGAATCTGGACAGGAACCTGATAACTTCCTACAACATTCTTCAATTTCGGTAGATATTTTTTTATCCTGTCTATGTTATCTCCATGGGCATGTACTACAACTATGGATCCCTTCCTATTACTCTCCAATATACTATCCATATCTCCATCTAGATCTGAAACTATTATATCTGGAAGGATGCCCTCCTCCAGTAGAGCCTTTGTTGCCCCATCTGCAGAGATGATTACTTCTATCTCTTTCAGAGTTTTTAATATCCCTATATGCCTCTTTATAGAGGGACCAGCCCCAACTACATAGACAGTTTTACCCTCTATTAACTCCCTTAGCCTCTCCACTGGGACGTTATTTTTTAGCCTATCAATTAGATCCTTCAGTAGTAATCCACTCTTTAAATCCATCTCCTGATCAAATTTAAAATCCTCTATAATCTTAGAGTATATAGGTGCCCAATCTTTGAGGTTCATAATCTTCACTATTTTATATATTAAGACTTTTTAATTATTATAATTATTTTTAATAATTATTTTATTAAAATTTTTTAAGGTAATATAGATTAATATAAATAGTCTATTCTACTATAATTGTTAGAAATGCAATATTAGGTGATCAATGTGAAATTCCCAGGAAACGACATGATAACTGTAGAGGATGGAGTCCTAAAGATAGATGGATACAGTGCAAAGGAACTTGCAGAGAAGTACGGTACTCCTCTATATGTAATGAGTGAAAATCAGATAGTAAGAAACTACAGAGCGTACGAAAATGCATTTAAGGAGTATAAGAAAAAAACAGGGAAGGATTTTATTCTTTGCTACGCCTACAAGGCAAATTCCAACTTAGCTATTACAAGGTTGTTATCTAAGTTGGGAAGTGGTGCAGATGTTGTAAGTGGCGGTGAGTTGTATATAGCGAGACTTTCCAAGGTGCCACCTGAGAAGATAGTATTCAACGGGAACTGTAAAACAGAGGAAGAGATTGTAATGGGAATTGAGAGTAATATAAGGGCTTTCAACGTAGATAGTATAAGTGAGTTGATATTAATAGATGAGATAGCGGGGGAGATGGGAGTTGTGGCAAATGTTGCATTTAGGATAAACCCAGATGTGGATCCAAAGACACATCCTAAGATATCCACAGGTTTAAAGAGGAGTAAATTTGGACTTGATGTCCAATCTGGTATGGCTATGAAGGCTATAAAGATGGCTCTAGATATGGATAACGTAAATGTTGTAGGACTACACTGCCATATAGGATCCCAACTGACAGATCTCTCTCCATTTGTGGAGGAGACTAAGAAAGTTATGGACTTTGTTGTGGAGTTGGAAAAGGAGGGCATAAAGGTGGAGGATGTTAACTTAGGAGGTGGTTTAGGGATACCCTATCATAAAGACAAAGAGGTACCTACTCCCTATCAGTTAGCAGAGGTTATAATTAATACTATTATGGAGTACGAAGATAAGGTAGATCTACCTAACCTCCTCCTTGAGCCTGGAAGAAGTATTGTAGGAACAGCTGGGGTGCTCCTTGGAAAGGTTCATCACATAAAGGAGACTCCTTATGGAAAGTGGGTAATGATAGATGCAGGTATGAACGACATGATGAGACCTGCAATATACGACGCCTACCATGAGATAGTGCCCTGTGTACTTAGGGAGGAAAAGGAGGTTGTAAATATTGCTGGAGGACTATGTGAGAGTTCAGATGTCTTTGGAAGGGATAGAAATATTCCAAAGGTTGGTGTTGGTGATATAGTGGCTATACTTGATGTTGGGGCATACGGTATAAGTATGGCAAACAACTACAACGGTAGGGGAAGGCCAAGGATGGTACTAACTAGTGATAAGGGAGTCTTTGTTATCAGGGAGAGGGAAACTTACGGAGATCTTATTGCAAAGGATATTGTACCTGGACATCTACTTTAAACCCTGGGAAAAAGAGAGTATTATAGATAACAAGATAAAATTAAATTTTTTCCTAGTATATCTAGAAATTTTTTATTTTTTTATTTTATTATTATTTTAACTATTTTTTAAGTACTCTAAATCGTTATCATTTCTTCCCTACCAACTCTTTAAAACTTAGGGCTATAGGAAAGATCTTGTAGTAGTCTATCAAATAATTTTTACCCTCCAACTTTAACAGGTAGGGATCTATAAATAGTATATCTCTCTTTATCTTTATTGCAATATAGGGCCTGGCTCCAAATGTCTCTGAAAAAATTAAAAGTTTTAGAATATTCTCCTTTGAGATATAAAAACTTTCCTTAGATGTAGATTTACATTCAAAGGCGTAGATCTCTCCCTTTCTCCCTGCTATAAGATCTACTCCATGACTACCTGCACTCCTAACTACTGCAAAACCCTCTCTCTCAAGTATTCTCTTAAGTTCCCACTCAAATTTTGTGCCCTTCCTATACTTAGAATTGCCCCTACCCAAAGTACACACCTATAGAATATTGGATAACTCCTTCTCTACAGTCTCCTTGAACTTTTCAATATCTAACTTTTTATACCTACTGATAATCTCCCTATACTTCTCCTCGATCTCCCTCTCATCTAAATTACCCTTTTCCAACTCATCCAACCCTTTAGATATTAACTCCAAGGTTCTCTGCTCTGCCTCCAACTGGTGGAATCCAAACCTAGGACCTCCCCCTCTATAGGCTCTACATACCCTTTTATCCCATATTGGATACCCCCTATCCTTACAGAAGATCTTGTTCTTCTCTAAGTTCCTAACGATGTTTGCAACCTCATCAACAACCTCATCCTCCCCCTCTATATAGGCTCCAAAACATGTTTCCTTTACCTTGATGTTATAATTTAGGGAGTTTAAAAACCTGAAAAGCCTTGAAGGGGATGTTTTAGCATCCTCAGATAGAACTATAACTTTTGTTTTCACAGTACCACCGTAGTATTTTTTATCAACAATTTAAATTATTATTTAATATTAATTATTATCATTATCTTTATTAATATGTGGTAGTATGGAGATTTCAGGAGTTGTACTCTCAGGAGGTAATGCAAAGAGATTAGGTGGTGAGAAACCATTTAGAAAATTTGGAAAAGGTTATCTAATAGAAGGTACCATTAAAGTACTTGTGGAGATGAAGATCCCTTTCGTTGTAGTATTTAAACATATGAGGTATTTGGATAGGGAAAATATTGATAAGATAAACTACCTGCTGAGGAGATACAGACAGAGTATAACTTGGGATATAGTATATAACGGAGGACCTATAGTAGGAATATTCTCTGGTATGAGGGTAATAGAGGGAGATTGGATACTTGTACTACCCTGTGATACTCCCTTTATAAGTAAGAGATCTGTAGAAAACCTACTCAAATACATAGAGATTGCAGAATCTAAGAAATACAACTGTATAGTCCCTAGGCATGAGGATGGGCATATCGAACCCCTATTTTCCCTCTACAAGAGATCTTCTTTAAGTACTTTGGAAAGGTTATTAAAGGAGAAAGAGCGAGGAATTCCTATCAGAGCGTTGATCCACAGGTTGAACCCTCTATATGTACCCTCAAAGAATATAGATAAAAGTAAAAAGGTATTCACAAATATAAATACCTTTGAGGATCTAAGGAGAGTTATAAAGGAAGACTAGATATCTCTACGGTGATTCCATGGAATTCTATATAGGACATTTACTTATCTTAGTTGGACTAATCATTATACTCCTTGAATCTATTTTACCTGGCCTTTACTTTCCAGCAGTTGGGATAGCCCTAACTATATATGGTATAATGTTACTATATGCACCATCTCTGGCACTACCTCTCGCCCTCCTTGCAGGGATAACCACAGTTGTTATTTTACAGAATATGGTATATAGGGTAAAAGGAGATATAAAGATAGGACCTGAGAAATATATAGGAAGAGAGATAGTTTTACCTGTAGATTTAGATGAGACTGGACAGGCCCTAATTACCATAGATAACGAAAAGTGGCATATTAAAAGCAGAGAGCCTTTAAAAAAAGGTGATAAGGTTAGAATAGTTGGAGTTGAAGGTGTATTCTTAGTTGTAGAGAAGGTTAAAAAGGATTATAAAAAATAATATTTTGAATGATCAATATATTTTTATTAAATTCCAGTTCCCATCAAGACCGTGATTAGAAGAATAATAAAAATAACGATATTTATAAAAATTAATAAATAAAAAGGAGGACAGATAACTTCTTAAAAAGAGAGATCGGTAAAATCCAGCCCTACTTTCCCAGTGTTTAGTGTTGTTTAAGATATTAGAATCAATTTTTATTATTTCACCTATAGTTTGTCCTTTATTACGATTTTAAATGTTCTTTATTATTTTTTATTTTTATTTAAACCTTAATTCTCATTAAAGTAATGATTTGAATAATAAAAATAATAAAAAAGACTAGAAAAAATATTAAAATATAATATCCAATAAAATTAAACCTTAATTCCCATCAAGACTGTGATTAGAAGAATAATAAAAATAAAAATATTATAATAAAAAATAATAAAAATCTTAAGAGGAGTAATAAAATAAACCTTATTCCCATCATAATAAGATTTAGATAATAAAAATAATAAAGAAGACTGAGAAAATATTAAAATATGGATAATAATAGCAGACTGTTAGGGAGGATCTGTTTTATCCCTACAGTATCTTAGAGCATTCCAGGAGAAATTATTTATCTCTTGTTTTAATTTCAATAATTTTAATACTTCTTTTTATATTTTTATTTTTTATAATTATTGTTATTCTTATTAGAATTTTTTGATGGGAATTAATAAAAATAAGAATAATAAAAAGGACTAGAAAAAAAATATTAAATATCTTTAATAAAATTAATAATAGCCAGCCTGTTAGGAAGGATCTACTCCACTCCATAGAGTATCTTAGAGCGTCCTAGGAGAGACTATTTATCTCTCTTATTAATACCTTCTTTTTATACGTTTATTATAATTATTGCTGTTCTTATCAGGATTTTTAATGGGAATTAGGTTTTTATTAAAAAAGTAATAGATAGATTACCCACTTTTTATATTTAGATTCCTGAATTAAGTTAAGATTTTTATTATTATAATTATTATTTTTTAAAGTTAAAATATCACATACTCAACATATTTAGAAGGATACTGGAGGAGTTTATATGTCATATATAGATATTTTTCTTATATCATTTAAAACTGCTCTGATTTACACTGTAAAGGTACTCTCTATAGTACTTCCCACCATCTTTGTTATGAACTATCTAATCAACTCTGGTATTATGGAGAAAATCTTGAAGAGGATGCTACCCCTTATAAAACACCTGAATATAAATCCCCTCTCCCTATCCTCTATATTGGCCTGTTTATTTAGTCCTACAGTTGGATACTCTATTTTAGCAGAAGGTTTAAGGAGTAATAAGATAAGTGAAAAAGAGGTAATTGCAACCTCCCTTGCAAACTCTTTCCCATCTATCCTCTCCCATACCTTTACATTCTTCCTCCCTGTTGTAATACCTATATTAGGCCTAACTGGAGTAGCCTTTTTATTTATAAGGTTAGGTATAGCACTTGTAAAAAGTATAGTGGGATTACTCTATCTAAATAAGTTGTCAAGGAATGGGAATATTGAAAGGGAGTTGGAGATAAAGGGTTATAAAAAGAGAGATATTAAAGACTCCTTCTACAGCACATTGAAATTCTCGAGGAAGTTAGTGCCTGTAATGTTTATTACAATGTTCTTAGTCGTGTTTCTATCTAAATTAGGTATTTTTCAATACCTAAATAACTTAATTATGCCCATAACTGAGAGATTTCATTTAAATCCAAATGTTGGTCTGCTGGCCTTAACTGAAGTGATAAACGTCTATGGAGCCGTAGTAATGGCTGGAGAATTTTTAAGAGAGAATATACTAAGTTCCAAGGAGGTACTGATAGGTCTTACTATAGGAAATGTAATAACCTTCTCATCTCGGTATGTAAAACACTCCCTACCTCTTCATATCTCCCTCTTTGGACCGAAACTTGGAACTAAAATAGTTATGATAAATGGAGCCATTACTCTATTCTTAGATATAATAATAATAATAGGGTTTCTAATATTGATATAAACTTTAGTCATGGACATAACTTTTTAAACTTATAATTAAAAATAATAATGTTAATAAAAATAAAAAATAATTATTATAACCCTACTTCCCATCTCAAAAAGATAGTTTAAAGAATAATAAGGATAATTATAAAAATAATAAAATAAGAAGAGGTTTTAAAATAAAAACTTCTATAATCTTAGATACAAAATTTTAAAAGAAGATTGGAGGGGATGGTCCTCTGTATATCTTACTAAATAGTGATATCAGAATAAGATCTCCTATCTTACCTAAGGGTTCGGAAAGATCCTAAGGATATCTAATATTTTTATATTGATTATTTTCATTGTTCTTTTAATCACTACTTGGTGGGAACTAAGGTTCTTATTTTGATTTTAATACCTTCTTTTTATTATTTTTATTATAATTATTGTTATTCTTATCAGAATTTTTTTGATGGGAATTAGGGTTTATTATAATAATAACCATTAATAAAAAATAGTTAAAAATTAATAAATAAAAAAGTAAAAAACTCTTAAGATGAAGGATTAACAAAAATCCCCCCGCCTCCCCCTACTCACTATAGCCAGGAGGATAAGGGTTATTATTTTACTTTTTTGTCCGTATTAGCTCTTTATTATGGTATTTTAATAATTTTTTATTTTTTTGATTTTAATTATTCTTTTTCTTTTTATAATTATTATTTCTTTTAATAATTTCTTATTTTTTATTCAGGATCCAGATAATTGTCGTTAATTTAAAAACCTTCTGTTTATTATTTAATAAAATCCTTTATAAAACCTCCAAAAAATTTTTTAAATATTCCCTCTAATACCCTTGAGGGATTGTCCATATCCCCCTCCCTTACTATATAATCTACAAGTTCTCTCTTCTCGATAAACTCTAAAAGTTTATCTATCATACTGTCATCCATCCTCTTTAAGAGATCTCTGAATTTAAGTCCAAAGTCGATCTCTCTACCTATCTCCCTTCTCCAGAGTGTGTGGTATCTCTTGAGATACTCCATATCGTATTCTCCATTGAGATACTCCCCTATGATCCTCCCACAGATCTTGCCACACTTTGCTCCGTAGTACAATCCCCCTCCACTTAAAGGCTTTACCTGTCCCGCAGCATCTCCAACGAGGAGGAGGTTGTTTTTAACTGTTTCTTTTGCGTATCCTATAGGAAGGGCACCTACAGAGAACTCCACAGGGACACCATCCTTCAACATCTGGGAAACTACAGGATGATTCTCTATAAAGTTAATAAGTTTCCTATACCCATCTGATGTATCACATAAACCAACCCTTACCCTGTCCTTTCCCATGGGAATTATCCAGGCGAAGAAATCCTTAGAGTAGGTTCTATCTAAAAATACGTAGACAAGATCATTGTCAACATCTACATTTACCATCTCAAGTTGTGCCCCAGAAAGTACCTCCCTCCTCATAGGAATTCCTGCAGATCTTCCAATACTTGATTTTACCCCATCTGCACCAACTATAACCTTGGGATTTAAATGGTAGTCATCCCCCATAAAACTTACAGATAGAGAGTATCTCTTTTCCTCCTTAAGGAGGTTCTTGAGATTGAGGAATTTCTCTTTTTTTAATCTATTCTCCTCCTGACAATAGGAAGGTATAACTAGTCTACCATAGGCTTTAAGTAGAAAATCAACATTCTTAGAGGCCCTCTTTGCTATGTCTTTATCCATAATCTTCCTTTCAAATACATAGGCCCTGATATCTCTATCTTCAATTTTTATACATCTATTCTTTGAAAATATATAGGCACCCCTAACTTTGTTCACCACACCTTTCGGATATCCCAACTCCTTAACACCCTCCTTACTAACAAGCCCTCCACACTGTAGAGGAACTCCTACAGTACTATGTTCCTCAACAATCAATACCTTATGATGTTTTATATTTTCTCCTGTAATACAACCTACCGGCCCTCCTCCAACGATAACAACGTCGTATCTATCAAAGTCCATAGTTTCCCGTTCTAAATCCTTATTTTTTATGATGTCTCTAGAGGTTAGATATATTTAGATTTTTAAATTCTATTGAAGAATTTGATAAGAAGGAAATAAAAAATAATAATTTTATAATTAATATAAAAAATTAAATTAATAAGTAGATTGAAAAATCTCATGGTCATAGGATTATTTAAAAGGAGAAAAAAGTTAATCTCTTATTATTGTCTCCTAAGTACTGAAGAGTTAAATAGAAATCTCTGATAGTTTGTTCTTCTTAGGTCGTATTTCAGGAAGGTATTCTGGAGATTTTACTTCTTTTTTATATTATAATCATTATTAAAGTTTAATATAAAAGAGCGGTGATCCCATGAAGGTGTTAGATAGATGTATTGGATGTGGCAACTGTGTTCCATTCTGTCCCTTTGGAGCGATCAGTAGTTATGGAAGGGCTATTATAAGTAGGGATCTATGTAGAGAGTGTAAATTATGTATTAAATACT
This sequence comes from Methanofervidicoccus sp. A16, assembly GCF_003351865.1. Lineage (NCBI taxonomy): Archaea > Methanobacteriati > Methanobacteriota > Methanococci > Methanococcales > Methanofervidicoccus > Methanofervidicoccus sp. A16. Next base: position 544,127 of record NZ_CP022242.1, read on the forward strand.
GTCCAATAGACGCTATTGTAGATAAATAAAATATGGAAGGTGGAAATATTAGGATCGTCTCCCTTCTATTGATTATTCTAATGATTTCAGGATGTCTCACTACCACTTTTCAGGGCGATTATTACGATCCCTATCAATTTATAGAGAGTCATGAGCACTTTGTAGGAGAGGTTGTTAAAGTTGTAGATGGAGATACTGTATGGGTTAGATGTGAAAATGGAAGTTTATATAAAATAAGAATTCTAGGGATAGATACTCCGGAAATAAATCATAGAAACAATCCCTATGAGTACTATACCTACGATGGAACTCCTATAACTAACACCACACACTTAAAACTCTGGGGCTACAGGGCAAAGGAGTATGTGGAGAATAAGTTAAAGGGTAAAGAAGTTATTGTAGTATTTGATAGGATGTCTCCAAAAAGGGATAGGTATAACAGATATTTGGCTTACATATTTGTAGATGGTAGAGATCTTGGGGAGGATTTGATAATAAATGGTTATGCTAGGGTATACTATTCTCAATTTGAACTGTTAGAGAGATACTTGGAGTATGAAAAGTATGCTAAGGAACATAGAATAGGAATGTGGAACTACAGTAATACATAAAAGGTGGGAATGATGAAGTGCAAATTCTGTAAAGGGGAGGTATATATTAAACTTCACCATCCAAAGATGTATCTCTGTAGGGAGCATTTTATAGAATACTTTGAAAGAAAGGTTAGAAGGACTATCGATAGATACAAACTTTTAAAGGAGGATGAAAGAATATTAGTTGCTTTAAGTGGTGGAAAAGACTCTGCAGTTCTCTCCTACGTACTTAAAAAGTTAAACTATCCTATCCAGTGTCTCTATATCAACCTTGGAATTGGAAAATACTCTGACAGATGTGAGGAGTATGCTAAAAAACAATGTGAAGTGATAGACGCTCCTCTTCATGTAGTTAGAATTAGGGAACTTTTAGGGGCTGGAGTTGGCGAACTTAGAACTTCCCGTCCTACATGTTCCTACTGTGGAACTACAAAGAGGTATATATCCAACAAGTTTGCCTATGATAACAACTTTGATGTTGTGGTTACAGGGCATAACTTAGATGATGAGGCATCTTTTATTTTTGGCAATATACTTAACTGGAGTACTCAATATCTTGCTAAACAGGGTCCTATCCTTCCCGGTGAAGGTAAATTTGTAAAGAGAGTTAAACCACTCTATGAGATCACAGAGAGGGAAATTGTTGCATATGCCTCAGCAGTTGGGATAGAGTATGTAACTGATAAATGTCCCTATTCAAAGGGGGCCATTACACTGAAATATAAGGAGGTTATTAATCAGTTGGAAGAAATGAGACCTGGAACAAAGATAAAGTTTGTGAGGGGATTTCTAAAGAAGAGGTGTCTCTTTGAGGGAGAGGTTGAAAGGGGAGAGATTAAAGAGTGTAAGGTCTGTGATATGCCCTCAGGTGGAGAGGTATGTTCATTCTGCCGTATTTGGGGTCTTAGGGAGGTTGTTGATTTAGTGAAGGGATGTAAATAGAAATGGAAAATATTAGAAACAGAAAAAAGAGATTATTTTTCAGAGTATATAATCAAGGACATAACATTTTAAACCAATTAAAAACAAAAATTAATAAATAAAAAATAACTAAAAATAATAAGAGATAAATAAAAATTATTTAGAGTATCATCCCACTACCTAGTGTCTAGTGTATGTCTAGAAATATTGATAGAATTACTTATCTGTACTATTTCTTACACTTATTTTTATTTCATATATTATCTATTTCTATTAAATTATAACCCTATTCCCATCAAAGTAATAATTTGAATAATAAAAATATATAATAAAAAAGTAATAAAATTAATAATAGCAACCTGTGAGGAAGGATCTGTTCCACTTCTATAGCATCTTATAGTATCCCAGGAAGGGATCATTTATCTCTTATTAATACCTTACTTATACTTTTTATTATTATCTTTATAATTATTGTTCTTATCAGAATTTTTTTAATGGAAATAAGGTTAAATTATAATAATATATTATTTTTATCTCAATCTTCTAATTCCTTCATGGTTGTTATTTTAGTTATAAAATAAAATTAAATTATTTTTTATATTTGGATCCTTATGAATCTTTATTTTTTTACAATAAATTTTTCTTCTATATCCTGAACTTGTTAAACTTCTTAAGTTTGGGTCTTCAATATTAGATTTTAAGATATTAATGCTTCTGTCTAATATTCTGTTCATAATCTATGAATAATTATTCATAATAGTTAATTTTATATACTAGATGTGAGCACCATAATTTTCTGTGGACATAGATCCACAGTTAGATATCTAATGAATTAAAATAAGGTAGGTGAAGGTATGAATAGGAATATATTACTAATTTTGCTATTGGGTATCTTATCTCTAGCAGTATGCTATGGGGATGAGGTAAATATCGCATACGTCCATGAACACTTTGATTCTCTACTGAAATCTAAAGATGAAGTTAATGTCACAGGTATTGTCACGGCAAAATTTAGCGATAAGTTAATAGTAATCCAAGACGATACGGCAGGTATCTGGTTATATAATAGTGGTGGTGTATTCTCAGATGTGGAGGTTGGAGATGAAATAAACGTTGTAGGGACATTGGATAAATATAAAGGATTAAGGGAGATAGTATCTACCAAAGTAGTCATACTAAGCCACAATAACAAATTACCAGATCCAAAGGTTGTTCAAATTAAGGATATAAACAATGAAAGTTTAATGGGAACTTTAATAAAATTGTATAAAGTTGAGGCTACACATGTAGATGGTAAAAAATTCAAAGTTGCAGATGCAACTGGAGAAATCGGAGGATATATCAAATACAGTGATAACAACCCATTAAATACTGGAGACTTCGTAGATCTTATATCCGTTGTAGGATGCTATGACAATATACAGGTAAATCCAAGAAGTGATGAGGATATTACAATATATCCTAAAACAGAGGCAGTAATAGACATATCCTTAGGAAAGGTAACCTTCAAAAACAATAAAACATTGAGATTCAGTTACGGTATTGGAAGCGGTGCATTCTATAAGGATGGAATAATCTACGCCATTACAGATAGGGGACCAAACATCGATGTTGATGATACAGAGAAGATATTAGGAGTGGATGCAGAGGAGGAGTATAATTTAAGTGAAGATGGAAAGATATTCCCAATTCCAGACTACACTCCAACGATATTCTTAATAAATGCCTCAAACTATGAGATAATCGGAAATATTACCTTAAAAGATAAATATGGAAATAAAATTACAGGATTGACAAATCCAATTCCTTCGACAGAGTTGGCATACGACAGTAACTTTAATCTATTGGATCACGATCCAAATGGAATTGATTCTGAAGCAATAGTAGTACTATCAAATGGAAGTTTCTGGATAGGTGAAGAATACAGTCCAAGTATACTATTAGTTGCTCCTGATGGAAGAATAATTAAAAGAATAGTTCCTGAAGGGCTAGAAAAGTACTATGTCAATGCAACCTATGATGTAGTTGGAGGATTGCCATCTATTATTGCTAAGAGACACTTAAATAGAGGTATTGAGGCACTTGCTCTATCTCCTGATGAAAAGTATCTATACTTCGCACTTCAGAGCCCAATAGACAACCCTAATAATAAAAACTATAAAAAATCAAGGATCATTAGGCTGTTTAAATACGATTTAAATAATGAAAAGGTTGTAGGAGAGTATGTATATACTTTAGATACTCCTGAAACCTTCAAACTGGATAATACCGACAAACAAAAGAAGGTAAAATTAAGTGAAATGGTCTGTGTAGGCGACGATGAACTCATTGTATTGGAAAGAGTATCTGCAACTACAAAATTGTACTATGTAAAATTAAATGGAACGAACATATACAATACAAAATGGGACGATGAAGATACCCAACCATGTTTAGATGAATTGAAGGTAGAAGAGTTAAAGGACTACAACATAACTCCTCTCCAGAAAATATTGGTATTTGACAATGGAGAATCTAAAATAATATTGCCTAAAAAAATAGAGGGAATTGCAAGGGATGGAAATACCTTATACCTATTAAATGACAATGACTTTGAAATAGAGGGGGATAAATCCACAATTTCAAAGATAAGGATTAAAATACCAAAAACCAATATCTCCCAAAACTACGGAAGTATTTTCTTTATACATCTCGCAGATATTCACATCTGTGATGACGATGAAGTTAATGAAGTATTTGGAGGTACAGTACCTCCTGTAACTACAACAGAAGAGGCAGTTGAAGAGGTAATAAGATTCCAACCTGAGGTAGTTGTACAGACTGGAGATATAGTAGCACTGGCAGATAGGTACGATCTAGATACTGATGAAAGATGGTATAAGTTGGTAAATGCTACAATATATACGCCTATAAATAAGACAGCAGGTATTCCATTCCTATTTGCACCTGGAAACCATGATCCAGCAGGAATTACATTGGATAATGTAGATAAATCTGATCCTAGATACGGCGACGGATTACTTCTAAAGTATCTATTAAGTGATAAAGGTAAAACATACTACTCCTATGACTATGGAAATTACCACTTTGTAGTCATAGATCCTGTGGAAACAGAAGAAAGTGGATACAGAGCGGTTAGATTACCTAGAGAGCAGTTAGAATGGTTAAGAAGTGATTTAGAAAAGAACAGTGATAAGTTTATCATCATAAGTTATCACCAACCATTAGGTTCCTGGGAAGATGAATACTATAATGAGTTTTTGGATATAGTTTCCCAATACAACGGCCATATATTACTCATTGCTGGACATACTCATGACAATAGAATAATGACTATAAACGGAGTTCCTGAGCATCAGGGAGGGGCAGTTTGTGGAGATTGGTGGCAAACTGGTAAAACTCCTGATGGTAATCCAATAGGGTATACCATATACTATATAGAAAATGGTACTATCTACAGATTCTACAAAGGTATTGGATATACACAGCAGATCAATTTACTCTCCCCAAGGGACGTTGTATTAAATGGTACAACTCCAATTGAATTGAATGTATATTACGAAAACAAAACCATAGTTAATATAACCTATAAGATAGACAATGAAGGAACATTACATCCTCTAAACTTTACTCTGATCAACGTTACAAAAACATGGTGGTACAACGCCAAGGGCGATGTAATCATAACTCCTGATATGTTAGACGACAGAAAACACAATATAACAATAATCGTCACAGCAAAGGATGGTAGTACCTTTAACAGAACATTCCACTACAAATTCTCAAATAATACCATAATGAAGATCGCAGAGATAATTAATGATACTAACTTTAATGACTACTATGGATTATTTACAACAATAAATGGAACTATATCAATGGTTACACGTAATGGGAACCTACTTCAAATTGTAGATGATTCAGGGGATATAATAATATGGGCAGGGGACTGTAAACATGATAACTTCACAAAAGGGCAGAAAGTGATACTAAGGGGACAAATAACTCAGTTTAAAGGTACTAAGGAACTGAAGTTAATAAGTGGTTCCGATGTGATAGTATATGGGTTCGAAAATATATCCGTAAGATTGATAGTTCTCCCAAATATTGAAACTGCCTACAAAAACTTCAGTGCCTTAAAAAATAAATACGTTGAAGTAAAGGGAGTTGTAACTGCAGTATTTGGAGATTTAGTGGCTATTCAAGATGATACCAGAGGTATTGAGTTATGGTTAGGAGAAATAAACCACGGTCCTATTAACTTAGGAGATGTAGTAACTGTAAGGGGACAGTTGACAACATACAACAACATGATAGAGATCGTTGTAGGAAGGGAGGAAGATCTAATAATAAATGGAAGTGCACCAATACCTGATCCAAAGGAAATTACTATCAACGAGATCCCAGAGAACCTAGGAAACTTGGTTATAGTAAAGGGCCTAACTGTAGAATCAGTGGACGATAGAAAGATAGTTGTAAGTGATGGAACAAATACAACAGTACTATACTGTAAGATGGCAGGTTTCAATCCTTCAAGTATTGTGAAGGTGGGAGATAAAATAGGTGTAGTGGGAATAGCACATCTCTATAAACAATACTATGAAATACTTCCGAGAAGTAAAGAAGATATAATATTCTCAACAACTGGTAACGGTAGAATCATCACCCTCAATAAAGGCTGGAACGCTATCTCAATACCTCACAGGGCAAACATATCCTTCAGTGATCCAGAGACTGTAACATCCATAATAACCTACTACAACAACACCTGGCATAACAAAACCAACTTAGAACCACTCTACGGATACTACATCTACTGCCACAACGACACCTACATGTACATACAATACATCACCCCAGAGAAACCTACAGCACCACCTGTGAGAGATGTATACAAAGGCTGGAACCTCGTTGGAGTAAATCCAGGAAAGAATGATATCAATGGAGTAAGAGTGATAGACTTCGTACTACCTGTAGAGGACTCATGGATAATGATACTTGATCTCGATGGAAACCTCTATACTAAAAATGACAACCTCTTCAATGTGCTACTTTACCCATACGAAGTCTATTGGATGTACTGTAAAGAGGATGATATGTTAGCTGGAAGGAATCTATATTAAATCCTTCTACTTCTACTATCCCTTATTTTTTTAATAACTTTTTAAACAATTACTACGGTGATTTTATGAAATGTGGGGTAAAAATATACTCTGTAATTTTTATCTTAGGATTCCTTTTATCACACAGTAGTTTCGCTGAAAGTTTCAATGTGCCAGAACTACCTGCCCAGTACTATGGAAAAGTTATCTCTCCAACCCCTTTAAATGGTTCTATTGAGGCAAAAATAGACAATGAAACCTACGCTACTATACCTCTAGTTAATAATGCCTTTGGAGGTCCTACATATTTAGATGGGAAATTGTTAGTATATGCACCGGGAAAGAAAGATAAAGAGGTTAAGTTCTACCTAAATGGTACTATCTTACTTAACGCCTCAGATACTATAAAATACAAGGCAGGAGACGTTAGATTTATTAAATTGTACTACAACATAAATACTACAAAATTGAAAATTCTAAAAGAAATTGTAGTGTTGGATGAGGAAAATATAACAGATATCATCGATATTAATAATGTATCAACCTATAATATAAGTAATTTAGAAGTGGTAGAGATACCCTTAGAAAGTATTGGAGATACAGTAATCATTCCAAAAGTTGTTAATGTAACTTTAAAAATAAAAAATATTACTAAGATTATTGAAAATCTAAACAAAACCCTTAATGTAGCAGATAAGATTAAAAACGTAGAAATCAGAAACGAATCCGATGTAAAAGAAATAGTTGAAAAGATTGCAGAAAACATTACACCAGTAATAGCTGTGAACTTCACTATAGCTAATGAAACGGTAGAAGAATCTGAAAAGGTTGGAAACAAGATAATATCTACCATCTCCTTCAACGCAGTTAATACCTCCAAGAAAGGATTCATAACAGTTAGAGTACCAATAGGTAATCTAACAGTGGAGAACGTCACAGTATCCAATGGAACTACCACAGTAGAACTGAATGAATGGAAGGGTAATAACACACACAACAAAATAGGATGGTACATAGGATGGTACAGAATACCCACTGAAGGAGTGTTAGAAATAACTCTAATAAAAGATCCTAAAGTAAAAGTCACTCTTTCAGCAGAATTACCACCAAAGAAAACCCCCACCTATATCCCCACTGGAGGAGGAGCAGGTCCATCACCTATCACCAAGGTAGTAGCAAAGGATATTAAATCAGAAAAGATAAGGGACTTCGTATACAGGACAAGAGTTGCCGTAGGTTCAGAGATAGACATCAACCTCTCTGCAAAATATCTAAAAACTGACATAGATCTAATAGATACACCCTTCGAGATAAAAGAAGACTGTATCCTCATAGGAGGTCCTGTAGCGAATCCAGTGGTGAAAAAGTACCTGAATTACTTCCCAGTGAGGGTAACTAACGAGTATCCAGGAAGGTATAAGGGAGTGATAGAGGTAATAAAGATCGATGGCCACACAGTTGTTCTCTTGGCAGGTTCCGACAGATGGGGTACAAAGGCGGCAGTGGAGTACTTCAAAACCTTGGAGGATCTCCCAGATGAGCCTATCTTTGTGGAGTGGAGGAATGGAAAAGCAGTAAAGATAGAGAGGCCTTAATTAATATTTTATTTTTTTTTAATATTACTCAATAGGAAACCTCAGTATCGCCCCAATACCACCTAACGCCCTCAACTGTTTTCCTGCATCATGCTCTGTAGATATAATTACAGATTTGCCTCCGATGGATTCAACGGAGTTTATAAGTTTCTCAACTAAATCTCTATTTTTCCTTAGAAACTCATCAGATATAAGTAATATATCTACTGCAGAGTAGTCTATAGCCTTTTTAACCTCCTCTAAACCGTAAACACCTAAATTTCCTTTTGAAATCTCCTCTAAAAGTTTCTCCACTAGTTGAGTTTCTTCACTCAATCTTGCCTGGCCGTATATCCTATCTACCATTCCAGATTTTAAGACCTCGTTAAGTCCTAGTCTTCCAGTATGGTTTATAGACTCGAATACTGTCCTCTTATAGATATCCTTATGTTTTTCGGCAAGATACTTCTGGAAGTTATTCTTACCAAATCCAGGACCTGCTACAAGAATTTTCCCCTCGTAAGGCTTCAGAACCTCTACAATCTCCTTGTAGTAGTTATGTCTCTCCTGTTCCAACCGCTTTGGATCTAACTTCTTAGATATATTGGATTTTATATGTGCCAACTCCTTTACTCCATACTCCCTTATAAGATATACGTTGCACTCACTGTCATCCATAATAACAACTACTATCTTTGGCTTTTTTGTAGATTCCTCAGCACTTTTTAACCTCTCTAAATCCCATCTCTTCCACTCCTTCTGAATACTAACCTCTGTTAAAGGCTCTATATCTATGGTATGGTAGGCTCCAAGGGGTATATCGTCAGGTCCATGTACTATCCTACCACTTACTCTCAACCTATTTGTATCCTCATGGAAGAGGACTTTTTCCACTTTTAATCCCAAGAATACCTTTCTCTTAGCACCTCTATCGGCCCTTAACTTATCTCCCTTATCTTCCACCCTTCTCTCTGTCAGTGCCCACACTATGTTATCTTTCTCTATAATATTGTATAGATGCCAGAGATCGTCTAAATTCTCAGGTATAACTTTGAGTGTATCCTTTTCCGAAGTTTCCAGGATCTTCATAGATCTTACCCTTTTTTAATTTGTTGGATAAATATTATCAAATAATAAATAGTTGTAAGTTATGTCTTCATTAAACTTTCAATCATAATTTAGAATAATTCATATCTTTAAAAATCTTGATAATAAAAATAAAATAATTATTTTAATTTTTATAAGAAAATATAAATAGTAATCTCAAAATGGATTTTAAAAGATTAGGATAATGTTATAGGAGATTCTTACTTGGTGAGTAGATGAAAAGGTACAAGATATGTGTCATAGAAGGGGATGGAATAGGTAAAGAGGTAATACCTGAGACTGTCAGGGTACTTGAGAACCTTGGAGATTTCCAATTTATAAAGGAGTATGCAGGGTACGAGTGTTTTAAGAGGTACGGTGATGCCATACCTGAGAGGACAATAGAGACAGCAAAGGAGTGTGACGCCATACTCTTCGGGGCGGTAACCACTCCAAAACCTCATGAGTTAGAGGGCAAGATATACAGGAGTCCTATTCTTACCTTGAGGAGAGAGTTGGATCTCTATGCAAATATTCGGCCTATATCCAACTTCAGAGATATTGACTTTATAATAATTAGGGAGAATACAGAGGGACTTTACGTAGGTAGGGAGTATTACAACCCATACACCGAAGAGGCAGTTGCAGAGAGGGTAATATCTAAGAAGGGATGTTATAGAATAGTGAAATTTGCATTTGAGTATGCACTGAAACATCATAGGAAAAAGGTAACTTGTGTTCACAAGGCTAACGTCTTAAGGATAACAGATGGGCTATTTTTAAAGATATTTTATCAGGTAAGTGAGGACTACAAAAAATACAACATAGAAACTAACGACTATCTGGTGGATGCTACAGCCATGTATATGGTAAAGGATCCTAAGATCTTTGACGTCATAGTTACTACCAATCTATTTGGTGATATACTCTCCGATGAGGCATCAGGGTTGATAGGAGGCCTTGGTTTAGCACCCTCTGCAAACATCGGAGATAAATACGGACTATTTGAACCTGTCCATGGCTCTGCACCAGATATAGCAGGGAAGGGTATAGCAAACCCCTTAGCCTCAATACTAAGTGGTGCCATGATGCTCTACTACCTTGGGATGAAGAAGGAGAGTAAGATCTTGAGAATGGCAGTTAAATCTGTAGTTGAAAAGGGATATACAACACCAGATTTAGGGGGAAATTTAAAAACTAAAGAGGTTACAGATAAAGTTATAGAGGAGGTAAGGAGATACTCAGAGGTGCTACTGTGAGGGTTAAGTACAGGATGAGGATACCTGGAGATGAGGTAGTATATAGGAGTTTAAAGGTAGATGATGTTAATGAGGGGCTTATAATAGAGACGTCTTACCAGGAAAAGGATAATATATTAGAACTTTACGTAGAGACTGACTCTATAGGTTCCCTGAAGAATATATTAGACGACTACTTTAAAAATTACGAGATGTCCTTTAGGATCTTAGAGTTAGTTAGAGAAGAGTATAAGGGGGATAGCAGGTGAATCTGAAGGATATTAGCAAGTGTCTCACTGCAAACTTCGATATAAGGTATGTAATAAGAGGGATCATCGACGGATCTCTATCTTCCCTTGGAGTTATAATAGGAGCCAGTGGAGGTGACGTCTCCCTTATAATTACAGCAGGCATAGGTGGAGGAGTGGCAAATGGTATCTCCAACATCTTAGGGGCGTTAACTGCAGAGAGGGCTATAGTGGAGAGTGTAAGGATGTCCCAGGAGAGAGTACTTTTAAGAGAGGAAGGTTATTTAAAATCCTCCCAAGCCTACAGAGATGCATTGAACAGAACAACTATAAGTGGTATATGGGATGGGCTATCTACAACTTTTGGCTCTATAATACCTATAACTCCATTTTTCATCTTTCCAAAGGAGATTGCCCTCTTCCTTGCAGTTGCAATAACTACAATTATACTCTTTGCCTTAGGTGTCTTTATAGGAAAGATGTCCAAGGAAAACCTTATATTTTCAGGGGTTAAAATGGCTGTGGTAGGATTATTGGTTGCCCTGATAAGTTTTGTAATTGAGAATATACTGTAGTGGAATTATGAGGAGTAGGGAGTTGTTTAAGAGACTGAAGGAGATGGCAAAGGAATTTAGTATCCAGGATCTTATGAATGTAAGGGTGTTCTTAGAGGAGGATATGAAGTATTTACCAGAGAACTATAAAGAACAGTACCTGAAAAATCAGATCATGTACTTTATGAATACATTGAAGGAGATAAAGAGGAAGGGGGATGATGATATTGAGGATTATCCAATAGATGAGGGAAAATTAAGGGATCTCCTTGAGAGGATAGAGGGTTTTAAAAGGGGAGTTAAAGGGGAGGATTCATTTATTAAACTCTCTAAGATCGTAGTACCTTATTTAATATTCATAGAGAAAAAACCACTACATCCTGTAGGAACGAGGTTTCCTGGAGGGAAGTGCATAGTAAAAAGAGGAGACAAGTACTACTGTCCAGTGAAGAATAAACAGAGAAATGAGTACTCTCTATGTGAGTTCTGTGTATGTGAAGAGTTGTAGGTTTTATAAGATAGTAATTAAAAAAATAATAATTAATATTCTAAACAGTGAGTTTTTTCTAATTTTTAATAGAACTAAGGTTATTTATTCAGTCTATAGTCGGTGAGAATTTGGGGTTTCTCTTCAATATTATGATTTTTATATTAGAATTTTTAATTTTTATTATCATTATTATTTTTAACAGGGATAAAATATTTTAATAATTATTATAAAAATCTCATTGTTAGGTGATAATATGGATAGTCTTGCAGATAAAGGTCCAGGTATCTACACCGTTGTAAAAATAACTAAGCCCTGTAGCAAGTTCTACCAGTTGGGAATAGTGCCAGGCTCTAAAATAATGGTAATCTCAAATGATAAGGGACCAATTATAGTAAGAGTTGGGAACTGTAAGATAGCCATAGGGCGAGGTTTGGCAAGGCATATAATTGTGGCGTAAAAGATAGAGCGGGATTACTATGGATAAGGAAGATATTTACATTGTTGTACCTGCATACAATGAAGAGAAGGTAATTAAAGATACCCTAAGAAAGTTAAAGAGTGAGGGCTATCACAATATTATAGTAGTTGATGACGGTAGTAAGGACAAAACATCCAATATAGCAAGGGAGGAGGGAGTTATCCTCTGTAGGCATATTATCAACAGAGGTTTAGGGGGAGCCTTAGGTACAGGTATAAAGTGTGCCCTGGAGTACAATCCAAAGGTGATAGTAACCTTCGATGCAGATGGACAACATGATCCCAAGGATATAGAGAAGGTTGTGAAACCTATCCTATACGAAGGTTACGATATGGTAGTAGGTAGTAGGTTAATGGATAGAGAGGAGTTAAAAAACATGCCTGTAGTAAAGAGGGTGGGGAATATATTATTAAATGTTATAACCTACCTCCTTGGAGGTTATCTCGTTACAGACAGTCAAAGTGGTTTAAGGGCGTTCTCCAAGAGGGCTGCAGAGGTAATACTCTCTAACTTAAAGAGTAATAGATACGAGGTTTCCTCGGAGTTTATAATAATAGCGAGAAGGGAAGGGTTGAAATTTAAAGAGGTACCTATAAAGACAATATATACAGAGTACTCCATGTCAAGGGGTACAAATGTGATCACAGGTATCAAGATACTTATTAAGTTGATAATTCAGAGGTTGATGTAAAAGTGATACTATGCATTACTTCTCTGAAAAACCAACATCTGCCCATAGGGAGAGGTTAATTGAGGCTATCTTAAGGGGTAAGAGGTTTATATTTAAAACAGACAGTGGTGTATTCTCCCCTAAAAAAGTAGATAAGGGCACTAAGGTACTTGTAGAGGCTCTAGAGTTGGATAAAGGGGATAAGTTATTGGATGTTGGTTGCGGATATGGGGTTATAGGCATAAGTGTATGTGATGAGGTAGATAGTGTAGTCATGACAGATATAAACAGGAGGGCTGTGAAACTTGCAAGAGAAAATATAAAACTAAACAACTTAGAGGATAGAAACATCGAGGTACTTCATAGTGATCTATACGAGAAGGTGAAGGATAGAAGATTTACCAAGATCGTATCAAATCCTCCAATAAAGGCGGGAAAGGAAGTTGTTCATAGAATAGTTAGGGAAGGTAAAGAACTGCTGGAGAAAGATGGTAGTATATGGTTAGTAGTCCAAAGGAAGCATGGAGCAAAATCCCTTGCAAAGTATATGGAGGAGATATTTGGCAACGTTAGGGCTGTTACTGTAAAGGGAGGATATAGGGTGCTTACCTCTAAGAGAGAGGATTGAAATATTAATATTAAAAAGGTGATACTATGGATGGAACAGATCTAAATAAAGTAGAGAAGTTTATAAAGGATGTAGGGAGTAGTTGGGAGGCAGAATTAAATATAATTAAAGAACTGGTAAAGGATGTAGATAAAGGCTATAAAATTATTTACTACGAGATGAAAAAGAAAAATATTGGGATCACAGTCCTTCTTAGTTTTCTCCTACCTGGACTTGGACATATCTACATTGGATGTATTATAAGAGGTATAATAATATCTATTGTTTTTACAGTTTCTGTATTCCTCTGTTTATTACTTATAGGTCTTCTTACCACTCCTTTAATATGGATATATAGTATTTACGACTCCTATAGGTTGGCAAAGGATTACAACACAAAACTATTTAAAATATTATTTGTAGACCAGGAGAATTCAGGGGAAACAGGGTTCTAAGTATTATTTTATCCTTAACAGGAGATATATTGTATTAGAATTAAAAATCTCTAGAAAACTTTTTTATTTTTTAAATAAATAGTTATACATACAATTTTAAAACTTATAATATTTAATTAATAAAAAATAGAAAGAATAAAGTCTAGAAAGGGACAAAATAGGAATCTCGTCCGTTTCTTCAGTACTCAGTATATACTAGAGAATTAAATAAATGAAAAAGGAAATAATAAAATTTACTCGACTTTTAAAGACAATTACACCTTATACTTATCTAAATACCCTCTAGGTGTAACCATCTTATTACAGATCACCTTTGTATTACTATTCCCTACTATCACAGTGGTGTTCATATCTATAAATTTCATATACTTATCTAAGTTGCTACATATATCTCCTATAGTGGTAATTCTGTACTCCTCTCCCTCCCTTCCACCATTTTTAACGATACCTACTATATAATCTACTCCTCTTTTCTCCCCGTACTCCCTTATAATCTCTACAGTCCTTAAGAAAGGTTCCCTCCTGGATCTACTTAGAGGGTTGTACAACACTAAAACAAAATCTCCCTCTAAGGCACACCTTACTCTCCTAAGGATAACTTCCAGAGGTGTAAGTAGATCACTTAGACTGACAACTACAAAGTCATGGTTTAGAGGGGCACCTAAGATAGCAGAGGATATACTGGCGGCGGTGACACCACTTACTACCTTTATAGGTACCTTGCAGTTATCCTTTTCTGCCAACTCATAAACTAAGGAGGCCATACCGTATATAGTGGCGTCTCCACTGGATACCAGTGCAACATCCCTCTTCTCTGCCTCCTTCAATGCATACCTTACACGCTCTATCTCCTTTTTCATTCCAGTTGTATATACCTCCTTCCTGAACCTCTCTATATACTTCCTATATCCACTGTAGCACACTATAAGATCTACACTCTTTAATACCTCCTCAGATTCCCTTGTAAAGTATTTTTCTCCACCTGGGCCTATTCCCACTACGTAGAGCATACTATCCCTATAGATCGAGATCTTCTACACTTATCTTCTTGGCACCGTATAACTCTTTAGCCCTTAAATATACCAACTGATCTCCCTTATTATTCTCATCTACTATAACTATTATTTCAGAGGGTTTCAGTTTATCTATTAACTTACTTATCTCTCTTTTTACAATCTCACACTTTTTAGAGATACCTTTAAGGGCCTTTTCACTTATATCAGGTCTTATTACCTTCATATCCTCTGGATGTAGAACTCCATCTGTAGATACTACGTTTATCTCTGGCATTTTACTTTTTAAACTTCTCAGTAGTTTTTTACTACTAACTATATACAGCACATCTTTTTTTAACTTAATCCCTCCCTGGAATTTGAAACCAAAACCCTCTAACACCTTATTTAAGTGTCTTTTACACTTGAATATCAACTTACAGAATTCCTTAGCCTCTTTATCATTTAGTTTATGGTGAGGTGCCTTCCTATAGAGGTAGTCATCAGCCTCAATAAGGGCGTATATTGCATTTTTGAATTCCTCTACATTTATCTTACCTGGTTTTGCATCTCTGTAGGATATAGAGGTTTCTACTTCTGGAATATTTTTTTCCTTAGTATTTAAAGTGTGAATAGTAGAGATAGCCTTCTTTATCAGGGTTTTAGAATCCTCCATTCTGTCCATAGTATCACGTTTTTATTGTATTAAAGAATTATTTAAAAAATAATAATTATAATAAAAATTATAATAATAAAAAATCTTATTTCACCTCCTTTGAAAAAAATATTTTCCTATTAAACCAGAAGAATACTCCTAAGTCAAGACCTACAGATAATGGTACAATTAAATACCTATTTACACTTATAAAATACAATATAGTAGCAAAAATTCCCGATAAAATACCTACACTGATTACAGATAAAAATCTTCCTATACCTATCAAATCTCCCAAAATTCACTGTTTTACCTTTTATCATAGATGGATAATTTATAAAAGTAAAATTTAATCATCCCTACCTTTCTCCTTCTCCAGCCTCTCCAACTCCTCAACTAAACAGTTGATAAACACCCCAACATCTGTAACAACACCTATGGCCTGGGAAGTACCTCTATCCATCAGTTTCGTTACAGCATCTGAGTTGATATCTACACAGATGGTTTTTATATAGGATGGCATCAAATTCCCAGTTGCTATGGAGTGAAGTAGTGTAGACATCATCAGAACCATCTTCTTATCTAACAGTAACTCCCTCATCCTATCCTGGGCCTCTACAACGTCGGTTATAACATCAGGGAGAGGACCGTCGTCCCTTATGCTTCCAGCTAATACGTAAGGAACGTTGTTCTTTATACACTCGTACATTATACCCTTTTTTATTACACCTTGCTCTACAGCCTCTCTAATACTACCAGCCTTCATAATGGTGTTTATAGCGTATAGGTGATGTTTATGTCCTCCTAATACTGGTTTTCCCGTTGAGATATTTACACCTAAGGAGGTGCCATATAGAACACTCTCTATATCGTGGGTTGCAAGGGCATTACCAGCAAAGAGTGCCTGAACGTATCCCATCCTTATCAACTTTGCAAGTGCAGGGCCTCCTCCAGTGTGTATTACTGCAGGACCTGCCACCACCACTATACCTCCCTTTCCAGTTTTTCTGTACTCCTCCCTTATCTTGTACATCTCCCTTGCTATCTTCTTTATAATAGCCTCCTTTGGTTTCTCCGCAGAGACCTCTGACTTCATAAATTCAAATAACTGTCCCTTCTCCCTAGGTCTCTCCGGTGGCATCACCCTTATACCTTTATGACCTACAACTACCAAATCTCCCTTCTTAACCTCCCTTATAACCTTAGTCTCTGCTCTCATCTTCTCTGGATAGACAACGATAACTCCATCCATCTTAGGTTTTTCAACCTCTATCCACTGGCCCTTGTACTTTATATAGGTTGGATGGTTAGTTGTGGAGTAAAACCCATCTGGTAGTACCATATCCCTCTCAGCCCTCTTTACCTCAACATCCTCGACCTCTGGAATCTCCGCCCCAATATTCTGTAATTCCTCCAATATCTTATCTAAATGGGCCTGATCCTTCCCTATTACAAGTATTCTTGCATAGGAAATATCAGTTTTTCTCTTACCTATGTCAAACTCCAGTACCTTGTAGTCCCCTCCAAGTTCCAGTATGGTATCAAATACCCTTGGTAAAATAAGATTGTCTATTATATGTCCCTTTAACTCAATCTCCCTTGCAAACATAGAATCACCTTGATAGATACTAATAAATACAATAATTAATCTAACTACTTATAAATAATATGTCCCTACCTCAATCATTACTAAAAAATTCAAAGGAGATAATATGGATATGGAGGCCGTAGATAGGCTAACCTTAGAAGAAGGTACATACGCTGTAAAGTACGCTAGAGCAGTTATTGAAAACTATCTAAAGGGTAAAAATATCGTAGTGGTAAATTATCCTAAAAAGTTTAATAAATATAGGGGTGTTTTTGTAACTCTCCATACCTATCCAGATCGTGAATTAAGAGGGTGCATTGGAATACCTGAACCTGTCATGCCCCTTATAGAGGCTCTAAGGGAGGCTGCTATAAGTGCTGCAGTTAAGGACCCAAGATTTCCCCCAGTAACTGTAGATGAGATGGATAACATAGTGGTAGAAGTTAGTGTATTAACACCACCTAAGTTGATAGAGGTAGAGGAGCCCCTAGAATACTTGGATAAAATAAAAATAGGAAGAGATGGATTGATAATAGAATATGGTGCCCATAGAGGATTATTACTACCTCAGGTCCCGGTAGAACAGGGATGGGAAGTTGCAGAGTATCTATCTAATTTATGTCTTAAGGCGTCCTTACCTCCAGATGCCTGGCTCAAGTATCCTGTAAAGATATACTCCTTCCAGGCTCAGATATTTGAAGAGGTTAGTCCTAGAGGTCAGGTGGTTGAGAAGAGTTTGATAAAGTAAGGGGTGAATATGGAAACTGGATTTTTACTTTTAAAGGAACATGAAACACTTCCACTCTCTGAGTTAAAGGCCCTCTTAGAAATCTATCCAGTAGGTGATAAGTTAGAGATCATAGACAACTACGGAGTTGTATCATCCTCCTTAGATAGGTCTGTTCTTGTTAAATATATAGACAACATTATTAAAAAGAGCGCCTATATTGAGGAGGGACATCTTTTAATCACTGGAGTAGAGTACAGTGGATCTCTAAAGAAGGGACTTGAAACTCTTCTCCAGAGGTTAAGGGAGTTATCATCGGAAGATCTTCTTAACACCCTCCAGATGGATCCATCTAAGGATACCTTTGCAGTTAGGACGATAAAGATAAAGGATGATAAAGATATAAATTCTCCAACTATCGAGAGGATCGTTGGAGGTATTCTAAAGGAGAAAACTAACGCAAAGGTAAACCTTGAAGAGCCATCTAAGGTTATAAAGGTAGTAATACTTCAAAATAGGATATACTTGGGATTACTTGTAAGAAAGAGAGACAGAAAGTACTTCTACAACAACAGGCCCCATCTAAGGGCATACTTCCACCCTGGAAGTATCCTCCCAAAACTTGCCAGAGGGATGATAAACTTAGCCAGGTTGAAGGAGGGAGAAATACTGTTAGATCCCTTCTGTGGAGTAGGAGGGTTTCTAATAGAGGGAGGTATGGTAGGGTGTAAGTTGATAGGTTGTGATATAGATGAGAGAATGATAAGAGGTACATTGTTAAATTTGAAATCTTATAACCTAGAGGATAAAATAATAGAGATAAAGAGAATAGATGCCAAGGATGTTGTAGATTACCTGAAATCTAAGGGTATTGATAGAGTAGATGCCATCGTTACAGACCCTCCCTATGGGATATTGACATCTGTAAAGGGAGATATTATAGATATACTGAAAAAACTTGGAGATATTCTGAAGGATGGAGGGTATATGGTATTTGCCTTCCCTAGGAGAGTAGATTTAGATCTGAAGTTGATGGAGATACATAAGTTATATGTTCATGGTGGCTTAACTAGACACATACATGTGTATAAGAAAGAGCCTATCTCCTGATCTCTATCCTATCTCCTACCTCGATCTTTAAAGTATCATCGCTCCTTATCTCTATCATAGAGTTAGAGTATACCTTAGACCTATAAGTTCTCCAAGGTTTCAGATTTCTGACCACCTCTACAACCTTATTGTCTAGTAAAAATATAACATCTATTGGAAATCTCATAAAAAAGGTATGGATATGGAGTTTTCGCTTTCTATAGTAGAATATCATCCCCTCATTTTTTCCAATATTCTTAAACATCAAACCTAAACCTCTCTTAAAAAAATTATCTGCAACATAGAGGTTATACTCCTTATAACCCTCTTTACTTTTAAATCTTACCTTTAACATCGTCCACCTTTCTGTAAGGTACAGGTATGTACTGTACAGATGGCCTCTGGGTTGTTGGTTGCTTGTAGAGATCGAAGAGTTTATATACCAACGTTGGAACGTTAGTATTCACCTCTATTCCCAACTCCTTTAACTTATCCACTGTTAGTGGGTAGTCATGGGTCCATTTCCCTGTAGAGAGAGTCTCTGCAACTTCCCTGGCTTTCTCCTCTGGCATCTTATCCTTCAAGAGATTATATACAAACTCCTTCACCTGTGCTATAGCCTTTTTGGAGATATCTGCAAGTATCAACGTCTCGTCATCAAGTTGATCTATGTACTTCCTCTCCACCACTTTTAAGATAGAGGCTGCTGGATAGTTACCTAACTGAGGATCCACAGGCCCCAGTACAGCATTTTTGTCCATGATGATCTCATCTGCAGCCAGGGCTATTAAGGTACCTCCACTCATGGCGTAGTGTGGTACAATTACTGTAGTTTTAGCCTTATGTTCCTTCAACGCCATAGCTATCTGCTCACTGGCTAGTACTAACCCACCTGGAGTGTGAAGTATTAGATCTATAGGCATGTCATCTGGTGTCATCCTTATAGCCCTAAGTATCTCTTCACTGTCCTCTATGTTTATAAATCTATATATAGGGATACCAAAAAGTGCTAACTGTTCCTGCCTATGAACCATTACAATTACCCTAGTTTTTCTCTCCCTCTCCAACTTCTTTATACAGTTGTATCGCTGTATCTGTATCCATCTAAAGGTACTATGGGAGTATAGAATAAGAAATATAAAGAACATCCAAAAAATAACTGTGGGATCCATAATTGCACCATAGAGGTTATTTTTCGTTAGAGATCTTATTTTTTATTTTAGTTATTTTTATTATTATTTTTATAAAGTTGGTATAGATAAAAAGTTATATAACTTACATAATATTTATATATATTATTAGTAAGATTAATTATTTACTTTTGATAATAATATCTGAGGTGTTTTTCAATGAATAGAATAAACTTGGGCACCATAAAGATAAAATCCTTAGTTTCTGAAACTGCGAAGATATCTGATAAAGTTATAGCGTTGAAGTACGTCATAATAAAACCTGTGGGATTTCCAATTAGGATAAACAGTGAGAATTTAAAGGTTACTATAGAGGATCCTACTTTATTCAACGTCTATGCGAGAGAACAGTGGGAGGGCGAGACTGTAAAGGAAGGTGACTATCTCTTTGATAACACCATCATTCCAGATTATGCATTTAAAGTTGTATCTACCTATCCATCTGATGGAGGTATTATTACAAGGGACACTCTATTTAAAATAATAACTGAGAGAGACGTGGGAAGTAGGTCCTTTAAAAAGGCGAGATTCCATGATATTATAGGTCAGGAGCATGCAAAGAAGAAGTGTAAGATCATTATAAAGTATCTCAAACATCCTGAACTATTTGGAGAGTGGGCTCCAAAGAACGTTCTCTTCTATGGACCTCCTGGAACTGGAAAGACACTGATGGCAAGGGCCTTAGCCACTGAAACTGACGTTCCTCTCTATCTGATTAAGGCCACTGAATTGATAGGAGAGCATGTTGGAGATGGTGCCAAACAGATAGAGCAACTGTACAGCAGGGCACTGGAGGACAAACCTTGTATAGTATTCATCGACGAGTTAGATGCAATAGCCCTCAGTAGACAGTACCAGTCCCTCAGAGGAGATGTATCTGAGGTAGTAAATGCACTGTTGACAGAGTTAGACGGTATACATGACAACGACGGAATAGTGACCATAGGAGCCACCAACAACCCAGATATGTTAGACAGTGCTATAAGGAGCAGATTTGAGGAGGAGATAAAATTTGAATTACCTAAAGATGAGGAGAGACTGCAGATCATGGAACTATATAAGAAAAAGATGCCTATAGAGGTCAGAGCAGATTTAAGAAAGTACGTAGAGAAGACAAAGGGCATGAGTGGAAGGGATATAAAGGAGAAGTTCTTAAAACCAGCCCTCCACAGAGCCATATTAGAGGATAAGAAGTACATAGATGAGAAAGACCTAGATGCAGTATTGGCAGAATTGAACAAATCTAGAAGGGAGGCACCACTCCATCTCTACAGATAAATACTTTAAGTGAGAGATTTAATTGTTAAACATATAAAAGAGTGTTATACTAAACATTTATCGAGAATCTCGATTAAAATAGGGATATATAAATTATTATAAAATAAATATAATAAAAAATTAAAAATTTTGATTAAAAAAATTCTATACATTATATTTTTTCTGATATCCCTAAGAACCCCAGGAAAAGACAAATTCCCTCACAACACTTTAAGCAGTATTTCCACTTTCTATAAAATCTATTTAATGTTTTATAATGTTAAAGAAAAAGTTTAGTTAAGATCTACTCTACCTTTATTAATTGTATAATAATGTAAAAATATATATTCATGCTTTTTTATGTTATATAATTATTTTAAATCTAATAAAAATAAATAATAAATGTTAGAGAATATCTTTTAGCGCTCAAAGTATCTCAGAAATGACCGGTAGACTTATTCTTTTTTTCTAATACTATTCTTTTTTATTTTTTAATTTTTATCCAATCTATTTAAATACTTTACAACACTTGCCATTGCAACAGCCCCCTCTCCAACAGCCTTAGAAACCTGTAAAACTCCTCCTGTAATATCCCCACAGGCAAATATACCATCAATATTGGTTCTACAATTCCTATCTACCTTTACAAACCCTCTATTTAACTCCACCCCACTACCCTCTAAGAACTGGGAGTTTGGCTCATGCCCCATACTTATAAAGATCCCATCGCCTTTAATAACCTTCTCCTCACCATCTAGCGATATCAACACACCTTCTGCCTTCTCCTTCCCAAGTATCTTTATAACCTTTGCATTTTTTATTACAGTAATATTCTCTGCTTCCTTTAACCTATCTAACATGATCCTCTCAGCAGGTCTCAACTCTTTTTTATCTGTGATTACTATAACACTCTTTGCAATATCCTTTAAATTCAGTGCGGACATGATAGCAGGCGTATCTCTACCGATTACAATTACATCCTTATTTAGATAGAAGAAGGCATCACATGTGGTACAGTAGGAGACTCCTCTCCCAACGAACTCATCCTCATTTAGTCCCAACTTTTTCTCCTTAGTTCCAGTGGCAATTACAACACTTTTAGTGATGTAAGTATTATTTTCTCCTATCACCTTAAAGGGCCTCTCCCCTGTTTCTATCTTTACAACGGTGTCATATACTATGTCTAAATTAAATTTCTTGGCATGCTTTACAAATCTCTCTGCCAACTCATATCCCCTAATATTCTCAAAACCTGGATAGTTCTCTACAATCCCAGCCTCTGCTATTTTCCCTCCTTCTCTTTCCTTTTCGATACATATAGTTTTTAACTTTGACCTCATGGCGTATATTCCTGCAGTCAATCCAGCAGGACCTCCCCCTATTATTACTACATCGTAGATGTCCATATTTACACCTTAGAACTTTTATAATTACAATTACATTTATAGGATATTAATTTTATGAATATCTATATTTTATAGATTTCTAAAAAATAATAATAAAGATAAAAAAGGTAAAAAACTTTTCTAATTTCTTTTTTTTTGGATATCTAATACCTAAAAAGATAGAATTTATAGATTAAAGATCTAATTTAAGAAAAAGAATTACCAGGCTCTATCTACCTCTATTAGTGCCCAGGCATTCCAGAAATCAAAGTAATTTTTATATTTTATTCGAAATTTTCGAGATTTAATTAGTATAATATTTTTTGTTTATAATTATTATATAATATAATAGGATAAAAATAGTTATAAAACTGGGAACTTCTCCTTCTGATGTTTTATAAGATATAAAGGTGACGGTGACAAATAATGATACGGAAAAAGAGACCAAATACAACATATGCAAAGGCTTGGAAAAACAAGGGGGTATCTCTTAGTAATTTAGGCCAATATAAAGAGGCGATAGAATGCTTTGACAAGGCACTGGAGATAGATCCACAATACGCTAATGCATGGAGGAACAAAGGAATAGTTCTTAGTAAGTTAGGAAGATATAAAGAGGCTTTGGAGTGTTTTGATAAAGCATTGGAGATAGATCCTCAATATAAAAATATATGGGTAAATAAAGGGATAACACTCAGTAATTTAGGGAGGTATAAAGAAGCACTAGCATGTTTTGATAAGGCACTAAAGATAGATCCAGGGTATAGTACTGCATGGATAGCCAAGGGAAATGTCCTTCGTAAGTTAGGGAGAGATAAAGAAGCCCTAAAATGCTTTGATAATGCATTAAAGATGAAACCAAAGTCTAGAAAGAGTAAGCCAAAAAAACATAAGAAAACGGTAAAACACCATAGCAAGGTATTAAAGACAAATTCAAGATCTGCAAAGATGTGGAAGAACAGAGGAGTTGCCTTTGGTAATCTAGGTAGATATGTGGAGGCAATAGAGTGTTTTGATAAAGCATTGGAAATTGATCCAAGATATGCGGCTGCGTGGAACTACAAAGGAATAGCCCTTTATATGTTAAAAAGATACAATGAAGCGATAGAATGTTTTAATAGAGCATTGGAAATAAATCCAAGGTATGCAACTGCATGGAACAACAAAGGATTTGCTCTCTATATGCTAGGTAGATATAATGAGGCAATAGAATGTTATAAGAGGGCATTAAGGATAAATCCAAGGTATGCAACTGCATGGAATAATATGGGAAATGCTCTCTATATGCTAGGAAGGCATGAAGAGGCAATAGAATGCTTCGATAAAGCGTTAAAGATAGATCCAGGATATGTAGACGCCTGGAATAACAAAGGAATAGTTCTTAAAAATCTAGGAAGATATGATGAGGCAACGAGGTGCTTTAATAAAGTACAGGAGATACAAAATTCTATATAAATTACTGGTGTAGGAATCTTTTATTTTTTCAGTGTTCAGCGATCTAAAGAGGCAAATATAAACAAGATTCCTAATTTTTAGTGTTTACTTTCTTTTTTTTGAATATTATTTTTTTTATTTTTTTATTATTATAATTATTATTTTAAAAAAATTTTATAAATTAATCCTTTTTACACCTCTCTATACTTATCTCCACCTTATACTTCTTATTATCAGGCGTCTTTATCTCCCATACCTTTTTATAATCTGGGTTTACCTCATCAAGGAACTTACCTCTTACCTCCCTCTCTATATACTCCAAGGTATCCCTATCGAAGGATACTCCTTCCATCTTTATATTAACCCACTCCTCTATATCCAGATCCATGTCCTTTCTCATAGATTGTATTCTCCTTATAACCTCCCTCATAAGTCCCTCTTTGATGATATCCTCAGTTAGTTTAATATCCATATATACACTTCCTTTAGAGAACTCCACTCCTACTATATTCTCCGGTATCTCCATCTTGAACTGTACATACTCAGGTTTTATCTCATACTCTCCAATTTTAACAACTCCTTCCTTCTCCAACCTCTCCTTAAGTACCTTAGGATCTACAGACTTTATAGCCTCTACAACCTTTGGAACCTCACTTTTGAATACCTTACCTAACTCCCTGTAGTTTGGTTTTACAGATATGCTCTCCTGGAACTCTGCAACTTCTATCTCTCTAACATTTCCCTGCTCCTTTATGATATGGCCGTATTTATTTACTATATTCTCTACTGTAGTTGGTAGTATTATCTTCCATATTGGGTACCTGAGGGTGTATTTTATCCTATCCCTCCCTCTCATAATAGCGTCTATTATCTCCCTAACTAACTCCATATCCTCCTCCAAAGTTTCATCTATATACTCTTCATCTACAGTTATCCTGTTCATGAATACACTCTCTGGCATCTCCTCTGTCTTCAAGTTCTGGTATATCTTCTCACTTATATGTGGAACTACAGGAGACAGTAGGAGTATCAGTTTCATCAGTACGTAGTACAGTGTCTGATATGCAGAGAGTTTTTCAGGATCCTCACTCTCTTTCCAGGTTCTACTTCTTATAAGTCTAATATACCATCTACTTAGATCCTCAAGTATGAAGTCCTTCAACTTCCAGGTGTAGGAGTGGAGGTGTGGTATCTCCAGATCCTCTACTATCTCCTTGGCTAATGTGTTAATTCTACTTATTATCCATCTATCCTCATCCTTAAGGTACTTCATATACTCATCCTTAGGTTGGAAGTTGTCAAGTACCATGTAATTAACTGCAAAGGCGTAGGCGTTCCATAATGTGTTAAATAGGCTCCTAACATCCTTCAACTCGTTGTAGGAGAACTTTATATCCTCCCATGCCTTGTTTGCACTTAGGAGGTAGAACCTTAGAATATCTGCCCCGTACTCCTCTACAACATCATCAGGATTAACTATATTCCCTAAACTCTTACTCATCTTATTCCCCTTCTCGTCGAGGGCGAAGCCATGCATCATACACTTCTTATATGGTACATCCTTGAAGAGGATGGCACTTAGGGCATGTTGGGAGTAGAACCACTTTGTAACCTGATCGTGTCCCTCCACTATGAAGTCTGCCTTTTTTAATTCCCTCAGGTTCATAGAGGCATAAGGTGCCAAACCTGAATCAAACCACACATCTAAGACATCTGGCACCCTCTTCATGACACCTCCACAGTGGCACCTGAGAAATACCTTATCTACAGTAGGTTTATGTAAATCCTCCAGATCTACCTCGTTAATCATCCTCTCCTTCAACTCCTTTACACTTCCAATTACCTCGTAGGAACCACATTTCTCACAGATCCATATTGGAATAGGTATGCCCCAGTACCTCTGCCTACTTATGTTCCAGTCCCCCACGTACTTCACTCCATTTATATACCTTGTCTCCACCCAACTTGGTACCCAATGGACACTCTTAGCCTGCTCTATTATCTCATCCTTTATCTTGGATATCTTCAAGAACCACTGCTCTGTAGCCCTGAAGAGTAGTGGAGTTTTACATCTCCAACAGTGTGGATAGGAGTGTTTTATCTTACCCTCCGAGAGGAGTAATCCCTTCTCCTTCAACCTCTCTATTATATACCTATCTGCCTCCTTTACGAAGATACCCTTCCATAACCCCTCAGTGTATCTACCTCTGTCATCTATTGGAGAGTATATTGGAATACCGTACCTCTTACCAACTTCAAAGTCCTCCTCACCGAAACCTGTTGCGGTATGTACTAAACCTGTACCCTCCTCTAAGGAAACATGCTCTCCAGGTACTACAGTATGAACCTTCTCCATCTCTGAAAACTCCTTAAGTTTCTCGTTCTCCTCCAAGAGAGGTGTAATATACTTTAAACCCTCCAATTCACTACCTTTAACAGTTTTCACAACCTGGTAGTGTTTTATGTTATGACTCTTCTCAGCCCTCTTTACAACACTCTCAACTAGTGGTTCTCCTACAATCCAGTACTCCTCAACATCCCCCTCTTCATTATCTAAGATCACCTTAACGTAGGCGTAGTTAAAGTCAGGATGGACAGCAACTAACATATTTGCCATTAGGGTCCATGGAGTAGTTGTCCAGATTATAAGGTATGTATTCTCTCTATCCTTTAAGGGAAACTTAACGTAGATAGATGGATCTACTACCTCCTTATACTCCCCCCTTACCTCATGCTCTGCCAAGGAGGTCTCACACCTTGGACACCAGTAACCTACCCTAAGATCCTTAGATAGGAGTCCCCTCTCATGTGCCTTCTTTAAGGTCCACCATCCAGTTTCTATGTAATCCCTCTCTATTGGCATATAGGCGTTTTCCCAGTCAAGCCATACCCCTAAGTTCTTAAACTGCCTCTCCATAACCTCCTTATTCCTCAGTGCAAACTCCTTACACTTCTCTATAAACCTCTCAGTTCCAATTTTATTCTCTATATCCTTCTTTGAATTTATCTTAAACTCCTCCTCCACCTTAACCTCTATTGGAAGGCCATGCATATCCCAGCCAGCCTTATCCAGTACGTTATAGCCCTGTAATCTCTTGAACCTCAATACAGTATCCTTTATTATCTTGTTCCATGCGGTTCCTAAGTGTATAGCACCTGAACAGTATGGAGGCCCATCTACAAAGTAGAACTCTGGACCATGTTCCAAGGATTTCTTCACCTTTCTGTAGATGTCCTTCTCCTCCCAGAACCTCTTTATCTCAAGATCTATCTCCCTGAAATTAACCCCTGTTTTTACCTCCTCCATTTGATCACCTCATTAATTTTTTCTGTTTATCATAATCCTATTTATCCCCTCGATTACAGCCTCAACTGAAGCCCTAACTATATCCTCATTTGCAGCCTTTACAGTAACCTCCCTTCCATAACCCTCCAACTTAATAGTTACCTCTGCTAAGGCATCTGTACCTCCAGTTATGGCGTTTATATGATACTCCTTTAACTTTATCTTCTCCCCTATTATGGACTGGATAGCCTTTATGGCAGCATCCACTGGACCAACACCTACCTTAGATGTAATATACCTCTCCCCGTCGATGGTTAATATCACACTGGCAGTAGGTATTACCTTATTTCCCGTCATTACTGCAATCTGCTCTAAATTAACCACCCTCTCTCCCTTTACAGTCCTCTTCGTTATATCCTCAACTATGGCTATCACATCGTCATCTGTGATCCTCTTACCCTTATCCCCAATATCTTTAATCCTCTTTATTATCTCCTTAAACTGCTCCTCTGTAATATTTTCTCCCACTTTAAAACCTAACTCCTTCAACTTACACTCTATGGCATGGGAACCTGTATGTTTCCCAAGTATAATCTTCCTCCTCTGCCCTACGATCTCTGGAGGTATAGGTTCGTAGGTTAGGGCATGGGCAAGTACTCCATGGGCATGTATTCCACTCTCATGGGCAAAGGCGTTCTCCCCAACTATAGCCTTATTTATCTGAAGTTTTACCCCTGTAAGTTTAGATACCAACTGGGATACCTCTGTAAGTTTCTCAGTTCTTATCCCTGTCTCTATCCCGTATATCATCTTAAGGGAGAGTACCACCTCCTCCAGTGCCGCATTTCCAGCCCTCTCCCCAATACCATTTACAGTACAATGTACCTGTTGAGCCCCTCCCTCCACAGCACCTAAGGAGTTAGCCACCGCCAGTCCGAAGTCGTTATGACAGTGTACAGATATAGGCAGTGAGATCTCCTCCTTTATCCTCCTTATAAGATACTCCATAGCCTTTGGAATCATCACCCCTACAGTATCAGGTACGTTTATCCTATCTGCACCAGCCTCCTCAACTGCCTTATATACCTCTATCAGGTATGGGATCTCCGTCCTAGTTGCATCCTCTGCAGAGAACTCTACAATAATACCATGATCCTTTATATACTCCACAGATTCTACAGCCCTTCTTATTATCTCATCTTTATCCATCTTTAACTTGTACTTCCTATGTAGTGGAGAGGTTGCAATAAATGTATGGATAGCATCTACATCACAGTCTATAGCAGTATCTATATCCTTTTTAACGGCCCTCGCAAGGGCACAGATTTCAGCATCCATGTTTAGGGATGTTATCCTCTTTATAGCCTCCCTCTCCCCCTGGGAAGATATGGGAAAACCAGCCTCTATCACATCCACCCCTAAGTTGTTCAGATTCACTGCAATCTCCACCTTCTCCTCTGGAGTTAGAGATACACCTGGCGTCTGTTCTCCGTCCCTTAGGGTTGTATCGAATATTTTTACTCTTTCAGGAAGTTTTAGATCCTTTAGGGCCTCCCTTATAACTTCGTTATCCTCCCTGTAAGGTTTCATAAGTTCCACCTGTGATATGATAAGTGCTATATTTGATACTGTTGTTTAATGTTTGGTATAAATAATTTTTAATTTTAGTTAAACATTTGACTTATAAACTAATATAAATATTATTATTATTTTTAAAATTAATAAAAGTTAAAAAAGAGGGTAAAAAACTTAAGAAAAAGGTTAATAGAACTTTAACCACCTTTCAAGTGGTGGTATTAATATAAGGAATAACAGGCGAGGTTTAGTTTTTATTTTTGCTTTTTATTTATTATTTTTAAATATTTTAAGTATTCTTATATCTTTGATTTTATGTTTTTAATAATTATTATTATAATTAATTTTTTAATAATTATCATTGTAATTAATAATAACTTATTTTTTAAATCCCCCAGAACATGTTATTCTCCAACTTCCTCTTCAACTCAACAAACCTCTCTAAAGCCTCCTTCTCATCCTCCCTCAATCTATCCTTGTACTCATGTACAAATTTCCTAACCTCCTCCTCTGGGACATCCACATAGAGTATGTCGTTCTCCTTTACATGCCTTCCAAGGATAATATTCCCCTCAATAGAGATAGGTACCTGCATACCTGCAGTTGCCTCCTTAATATTTTCCTGTTCCCTATTCTTTATCTCCCTTACAAATCCTATCTTTTTACCACTCTCATTAATAAGTGGGCTCTTTACCCTCAAGGTACCACAGAGTACCTCCACCCCACATATTGCAGGTTTACTCTTTCTAAATATACAGTTAGGTAGTACCTTTATCACAGCAGGTCTTGTAAGTTTGTCAAACTCATCAGATTTAAGGGCCTCCTCCATCTTTTTAACCCACTCCTGATAGTCCTCAACTATTTTATAGATAATATTCCCCTGAATAATTTTAACATCACTGTACCTCTCTAACTCCTCCTTTGCATCTGGAAGTATCTTTGAGTTGAACGCCAGTATTACTCCGTAAAGTGGATTTATCTTACCGTAGGTGTGGGCCTCTATAATATCCTTCTTAGATATATCCCCTACCTCTGCCTTCTTGATCTTTACCCCTATCTTCTTCAACTCCTTTGCAAGAGCCTCCAAGGATCCCATGGTGTCTCCCTTGATTATAATACCCTCCTCATCTGTTGGTATGCTCAACTCCTCTATCTCCTCCATAACCTCCTTCTTTGCCTCCTCTATCTTATCCTTAGGTACTATTCTAAAGGGACTACCTGCTATAACTCTATCCAATTCTGGAGCAGATATCTTAACTCCAGCGGCGGCAGTAACCTTATTCACAGGTTTAAATTTATCCCTAGGATCCCTCATCTCATCCAGTGGTTTTGGCTTTAGAAGTGCCTTAATCCTTGAGACTACAACTCCATCGGGGTTTCCAAGAACTATATAATCTCCCCTTCTCGCTATTCCATCGTATATTATTGCATCTAAGGTTTTACCTAAGCCTCTCTCCTCCTTAACCTCCAACACTGTACCCTTTGCAGGTCCCTTAACATCTAACTTCAGGTTATCCTCTAGGTACTTCTGAGCCAATCCTGCTATCATCAGTAGTAGATCTGGGATTCCCTCTCCAGTCTTAGCAGACACCGGTACTATACATACAGTCCTTGTAAGATCCTCTACCCTTGTAAAGAGATCTGCATTAAATCCTAACTCGTTGAGAGGTTTTATAATGTTGTTGTACAGTCTTATCTCAAACTCTGTTAAGGCGTTGGGATGTTGCACCTTTTCGTTGAAGTTCAAGACAAATGGCACATCCTTAGAGTTCCAACCTGGGACGAGATCTAACTTGTTAGCAGCCACTATAAAGGGTGTTTTATTCTGTTTAAGTATATTGATGGATTCTATGGTTTGAGGTTTAAACCCCTCGTTAATATCCACCACAAGTATGGCAATATCTGCCAATGCACCCCCTCTCTTCCTAAGGGATGTAAATGCCTCATGTCCTGGGGTGTCTATAACGAGGAGGCCAGGTATCTTTAAATCTGCCTTCAACATCCCTAAAAGATCCTTTGCAACTTTCTTTATAACATCTATTGGGATCTCACTGGCTCCAATATGTTGAGTTATTCCCCCCGCCTCCCTCTGACATACTCTAGTTTTTCTTATTCTATCCAGTAAACTAGTCTTTCCATGGTCTACATGACCTAATACACATACTATAGGACACCTTAGATCCATAGTATCACCATCTTTTATTGTAAAAATTAATGTGTAAAAATTCCCAAAAAGGAATAAAATTACCTCCTATTTTGGATGATGGTATTTATCCAGCAAACTTTTATTTATATTTTTTATAAAGGTTAAAAAGGGGCAGGTGTCTCTTACTATTTCTCGATTCTAAAAAATTTTTGATAGTTTTTGAAAATATTTTTAATTATTTTACCTTAATTCCCATTAAAGTGATGATTTAAATAATAAAAATAATAAAAAGATTGAGAAATATTAAAATTTAATATCATATAATAAAATTAATAATAGCAACTGTTAGGAAGGATCTACTCACTTCCATAGTATCTTAGAGCACCCTAGGAGAGACTATTTATCTCTTTATTTTGATTTAAATATCTTCTTTTTATATTTTTATTATAATTATTATTCTTATCAGGATTTTTTGATGGGAATTGGGATTATTTTTTTAATTATAATAATAAAAAAGTAATCCTTCTTATTCATCTTCCTGCTTAGTTATCCTCTTTATCTCCTCTCTCAATTTCTTTTTTATCTCCTCAATATCCCCTAAATACTTACCCTGGGCTAGATCCTTTCTCCCTCCACCCTTTCCAACTGTCCTTAATAAACTAACCATATCTACATTTACACCTTTACCACATTTACAGAGTATATACCCATCTTTATTAAGAAGAATTACTATAGTGTTATCCCCTACTAAGTTATCTGCAGTTGTCATAAGTTCCTTTGGAGTACCCTCTACCTCCTCTATTAACACTTGATAATTCCCTATCTCTCTGAACTTGTTTATCAACATATACCTCTTATACTCCCCTATCTTCTCCTCCAACTCCTCTATAACCTTCCTCTGCTTCTTCCACTCCTTGAAGAACCTCTCTACAGTCTTAGGTAGTTTCTCAACAGGCACCCCAAGTATCTCTGCAGACTTAAGTAGTATATCCTCCATGGCAGTTACTTCCCTAACTGTATTTATACCACTTGTAAATATCAACCTCTCCACACCGTCCTGCACCCTCTCACTTCTAAGTATCTTTATATATCCTACCTCCAAGGTACTCTCACAGTGAGTACCTCCACATGCCTCTACATCAACACCCTCTATCTCCACTATCCTCAATGTATTCCCTGGTACAACACCTCCCTGGTATATCTTAAAACCGTACTTCTGTTCCGCCTCGTTTCTATCCATAAATCTAGATCTTACAGGTATATTCTCCAATACAATCTTATTTGCTAACTCCTCCATCCTCTTTAACTCCTCCCTGGATATTCTCTTGTAGTGGGTAATATCCAACCTCCCTCTCTCAGGATCTACGTCAGATCCTGCCTGCCATACATGTTTCCCTAACACCATCTGGGCGACAGCATTAATAATATGGGTTGCAGTGTGGTTTCTCATTAAGTTGATCCTCCTCTCCCAGTCTATAACACCTCTTACTACATCCCCCTTCTTCAACCCCTCTACACTGGAGAGTTTATGATAAACTATACCATCCTTCTTCTGCACATCTAAAACCCTCCTACCTCCAAGAGTTCCAGTATCACACTTCTGCCCCCCTCCTTCAGGGTAGAAGAGGGTTTTATCTAAGATAACGTAGTTATCCACTATCTTCAATATCTTACCTTCAAATTCCCTCATCTTAGGATACCTGTAGAAGAGTAGTTGGGTTTCTTCAACATCTTCACCTACTGGAGGCAGATCCTTCTCCTTCTTCTTCTCTTCAGATCTCTTCCTCTCATGTCTCTCTGCAACTAAGGTGTAGAAGTTATCTGGAATTTCCACCTTAACATCCTTTCCTATCTCCTTGACAACATCAACTACAACCTCTGGAGGTATTCCCTTACTGTCGTATAGATCTATTAGATCCTCGGTGGATATTTTCTTTTTCGATTTCAGGAGCCTCTCCACTATACCCCTACCTCTACTTACAGTCTCCCTGTACCTCTCCTCCTCTACTTTGATTACATCCATTATGTAGTCCCTCATCTCAAGTAGTTCTGGGTAGAGTTCCTTTAACTCCTCAAGGTGTAGATCTACTATCTCCCCAAGGGAGAGGGTAATACCTACTTTGTCCATGTACCTGAGGGTTTTCCTCAGGATGAGTCTTGCCAGGTAGCCATCTTTAACATTAGATGGAACTATACCATCTCCAAGCATAAATGCCAAACATCTCGTATGATCCCCTATGGCGTATATGTACTCTATAGGTGTAAGTATCCTGTCCAACTTCTCCACATCCATATTGAGCCTTTTGGCAACCTCCTTTCTAAGCACCTTAAGATCTCCTGTATCCTCGATGTTCATAATGCCTGCAAGTGTAGCACTCTCCTTTAGTATCTCCTCCATATCTAAGGATTCCCCAGGGATGTTCTTAGCACTCTCCTTTAACCTCTCGATGATATTACCAAATAGGGCATCGTATACAGTAGGTGTTCCATGGGACACCCAGAGGAACCTCTCTATCCCATAACCTGTATCTACTATCTTCAAGGGCATCTCCTTGTAAGTATCTCCTACCTTCTCGTACTTCATAAATACCAATGTAGCCAACTCTACACCATGGGAGATTACCTCATAACATGGCCCTGCATTTCCTCCCCCTTCCCACCAACTCTCTATAAAGGTTAAGGATTCCTCGGGAATACCTAACTCCTTCATGAAGTTAAAACATAGTTCTACAGTTTCATCTGTCCAGTAGATTTCTCTATCCTCTTTATTAAAGGCGTGGTGTCCTCCCATTGTAAAGGATGTTAGGTGCCTCCCAGTTCTTCCAACGTTGTCTATATCGTTCAACCTAATACAGGGTTGGGCTATTACTAAGGGATTTGCCACAGGATCCACTATTCCCTTTGTAACCCATGGTTGAAATACTGCAATAGAGGCTATAGTTAATAATATATCGTCCCTCCATCTCCTTGCAGTTACAGGGTATCTCTTTACAGGTGTATGTCCATGCCTCTCGAAGAACTTTAAAAACGTTTTTACCATCTCTGTGTAGGAGTACTTTTTATTAGTTATTGGGTTTCCAATGAAGGAGTACATATCACAGGGACTGTCTCCACAGGTCTTTCTATCCTCATCTAAGGTCCAGAAGTACTGGCCACACTTTTCACATCTCTTTCTTACAAAACCTTTCTCTTCAAAGAGTTTTACCTTATAGTCGTGATCGATTTTCATAGTGTCACCTTTATTGGATAGGTAGTATTAACTAATATATTCTTAAATAATTTTAACCATCGACCATTAAGAAATTTCAATAAAAAATGATTATTTAAATAATTATAAAAATAAAATAAATAATAAAAAAGATATTTTTAAAATACCTTAGGATGCTCTAAGTACTTAAGAGATAAGATAGATTTTGTAGGTTCTTTTTCTTACAAAGGTTTGTTAATCCTAAAAATATAATATGCAGATAGAGTTCTACCTATGTGTAAGAGGCATCCTTTTTTAAGACCTCACGATATTTCCAAAATTATTATCTATTTTTTAATTTTTTATTATTTTTATTAATTTCATTATATTTATTATAAAATGTTATATTTATTAACTATTTTTTAATCATCTTTTCTAGTTTTTATTCATCATTAAGTACCTCATAATAGACCTTAGCCATATTTATCAGATCCTCTATCTTTATATGTTCATTAGGCTGATGTGCAGTCTCCTCACCTATTCCCCACACCACAGTATCGTAGTTCTTATACCTCAGGAATGCCCCAATGGTGCCCCCTCCCATACCACAGAGAATAGGCTCCTTATTTAACACCTTTTTTATGGCTTTTCCTATCTCTTGGACGATCTCAGAGTCTTCAGGGGTTTTTGAAGGCTCTCCCCTCTGAAGTATCTCGTAATCTATGGAAACTTCATCAAGGGCTTCCCTATCGTAATGTATTAAATATCTATCGAGGTTTTTCTTGAAATCCTCTATAAATTCTTCGATATCTCTTAGAACCTCCTCAAGTTTGTAATCTGGTAGTATCCTACAGTCAAAGGTGAATTCTATATACCCTGGAATGGTATTTACATTCTCTACGTTGTTGATTATCATAGTAGGTTCAAAGGTTGAGTAAGGGGGAGAGAAGAGAGGATCCTCCCTGTTGTACTTGGAGTAGAGTTTATTATAGAGATCCCTTATAAAGTTTGCACTTAATACGTTGGCATTTATTCCATCATTTGGGGTACTTCCATGGCACTGTTTTCCCTTAATCTTGAATCTTATCCAGAGTATCCCTTTCTCTGCGATCTCTATGTAATTACCCTCAGGAGTACCAAAGTCTGGTACTATTATTAGATCATCTTTGTTAAATACCTCCTCCTCGTACTTTAGGAGGTGTTGGATACCGTATCTACTACCACACTCCTCATCAGATAGGAATATTAAACTTAGGTTATACTTTGGATTAAATTCCTCACTTTCGAATATCATCTTTAAAAGTATCAGTGAGGACACTATCCCCTTGTGGTTAT
The DNA here is from genome assembly GCF_003351865.1 of Methanofervidicoccus sp. A16. Lineage (NCBI taxonomy): Archaea > Methanobacteriati > Methanobacteriota > Methanococci > Methanococcales > Methanofervidicoccus > Methanofervidicoccus sp. A16. The sequence goes on from NZ_CP022242.1 coordinate 579,989, forward strand.
CTTCACTACCTCTCCCGTATATTTTTCCCTCTTTAATTCTCGGTTCATAGGGAGGAGATTCCCAGAGACTCAACTCACCCTCAGGTACTGTATCTATATGGGAGATAATATGTAAAGTTCTACCTCTATTAAAGTCGAATTTTGCAACAATATTTGGTCTAACTATTCCTTTTTCATCTACTACATCGTAGTTGACAATACGACAGTTTTTTATCTTATATCTCTCTATATACTCCTTCAACTTATTTAAAATGTACTCTCCTTTTTCCTTCTCCCCAGTACCACCAAAGGCAGGGTTAACAGATTTTATTCTAATTAAATCGGAGGCTATTTCTATAGTCTCTTTAACTATATCTTTGTTCATACTATCCCTTTTTAACAGATTCTCGTTATTAAAGTTGGTCAAAAAATGAGTTGATTAATACTATATTTTTATTAATATACTATTTATAAGATTTAAGAACTTTATAAAGTTCACTGAGAGAAAAATAGGAATTAACAGAACTCTACTATTTTCCTTGTATCTTTAGAAAACCAGCAGGAATTTTTAGAATGATGTGTACTTTATCCTCTCTTTTTCAATTTTAATTTTTAAAATAGTAAAAATATATGCAAATATATAGATATAATGTTAAAAATAATTAAAAAAAATTAATAACAATACTACAAAAAAGTGGTGGACTGGGCGGGATTTGAACCCGCGGCCTCCGCACAGCCAATGCGGCGATCTCCCAGACTGATCTACCAGCCCACAGTGCGGGATATTTTAAGTTATTTCTCATATATATATTTTTCGGTGTTACTATACTACTCCAAAGTAGTAGTGAAGTATCAACACCACCAGGTACCCTACAAGTACAAAGGGCACAAAGGGATATGTTGTAATTAGAGTTAATTCATCTACAGGTATCTTACCTTCCCTGTGCAACCTCTGTAGAAGTTCTAGGTCCTCCTTCTTTAGCCCATCTCCATCTGTTAAGATGATCTTATCGTAGTCCCCCTTTTTCCCCATCTCCATATCTACCATTATCTTAAACCTCCTCCACAATCCAGCCCCTTCCACCTTAGCCCTCCCATCCTTTATGAAGATGATATCCCTCAGTATATCTCCCTCCTTCAACTGAGGTATAGGTTTTTTTACAGATACCTCGGCACCAGTTAATGCGTATATTACTATAGATATAAGGATGAATTCAAATACACATATTACAAAGGATATCAGGAGGTTGTTGTCTGTAAAGTAATTTCTATCTATCACATAGATACCAAGGAGGTAGAGAGGGGTTAAATAACTTAATTTGTTTATCATCTCTCTGTACCATGGTATCTTCCTGGAGATAAATATAGAGGCGATTACATACATCCAGAGGAGGAGGGAGGCGTAGGGTACTTTATATTTATAAAATAGATACGTCAGAAAGCCATAAAATACACTTAAACCTAAGGAAGATGGTATAATACTCTTCCAGTACTTTCTAAGGATGTTTATTAAAGGGAAGAAGGCTACAATTACGGCACTTATACCTATCAAGAGGAGTATAGGTATCGGCACGTATAATATCTTACCTCCATAGGAGAATATAGGTGCCAAAGTGGTAAATATCTTTACATCTCCCCCTCCCATACCTATACCTAGTATGAGGCAGAGTATTAACGTGGCAAAAAAGGAAATAATGGCATCTAATCCAAAGAGGTAATAGCCAACTGGTAGGTTTATCAACAACATAAGGATAACAACAGTATGAGGTATCTCCCTAGTTTTAATATCAGTATATGAGGCTATTAAAAGGAGAATGAAGTTGATAAAATATACTACTGTCAGGATGTCCATTTTTCCACCTGAGATATAGTAATTTTATAAATATTTTAGAATAAAACTATAAAAATCATGATAATGATTAAAATGGGATATTAATAAAAAATCCAGTCTCTATTTTTAAAATATCATTATAAAAATAATGAGAATAATTATAAAAATATAAAATAAAATAAAAAAATAATAAAAAGACAGAAACAAAAAATATAATTTTCTAGACCCTAGTTCCCATCAAAAGGATAGTTTAAAGAATAATAAAAATAATTATAAAAATAATAATATTTTAAAATAAAAACTTCTATCTTTTAAAAAGAAGATTGGAGGAGAATGATCCTCTGAATATTTTTTAATACAGGAATTTGGAATAGGATTTTTCTATCTTACCTAAGGGTTCGGAAAGATCTTAGAATATCTAAATATTTTTAATTGATTATTTAATTATGATTTTTACTATAATAATTATCTTTTTATTATTCTTTAATTACTACTGATGGGAACTAAGGTAGTAATCCTACTTGTTTCTCCAGTGTCCAATATAGAAAGAAAAGGTTATATTTTATTTTTCTGCTATAATAATCATTATTTTTATTATTCTTCTAATTACAATCTTGATGGGAACTGAGGTAATTTTCTAGTTTAAATCTTTATGTACTCTATAATTATTTATCATAATCACTTTACTTAGCAGATACTATCTTTATAATATCTCCATCCTTTAACTGGTAATCTGCTCCAACTCTCATCTTCCTCCTTGCATCTATAGCGTATATAAATTTATCCCCTATCTCTGTATGTATCATATATGCCAAATCTCTAGCTGTAGTCCCCCTCTTTACCAGAAAACTATCAGGGAGTACGTTGCCCTTCTTATCTGAGTACTTATTCTCATCCTCTACAGGATAGACAACTATCATATCTAGGAGATCGAAGTATGCCCTGTTGAGGATCTCCTGCACCCCTGTACTACCGTACTTTTTTAGATAATCCCTGATATACTCCAAGGCGTTCCTCTGGGCATCGTTTAATGAATTACTAACTATCTCAAAGTCATTTTTTACCCTGTCGTACTTTATCAACCCTGCCTTCTCCGCCCTCCTTAATGCCAGTTCTATCTCCGCAGATGTAGGTATAACTATGTAGTCCTTAAATTCCCTCTTTAACCTCTTAATATTCTCCTGGGCATCTGGATGATCAGCCTTATTTGCAGCAATGATCATAGGTTTAGAGAGTTTTCTCAAGGTTCCTGCCAAGTTCTGTAGATCCTCCTCACTCCATCTCTGAGGATTCTCATCTAAACTAAGGGTATTTATAGCACTTTTTACCTGATCCTCTGAAATGTTTAAACCACTAAGTTGTTCAGCGATAACCTTAACGATGTTCTTCTGTTGCTGTCCCCTCCTGGCCAACTTATCCCAGTTCTTGGAGAGTATTCCATATATCCACATATCTAACTCTTTAAGTAAAAACTTTACATCCTCCACAGGATCGTGATTCTCAGTAGGGTTTCCCTCTAGATCTGTTTTACCACTTGCATCTACCACCAATACAAGGGCATCAGCCTGTCTTAGATCGTCTAAGAATTTATTTCCCATCCCTTTTCCCTTATGAGCCTCTGGAACAAGTCCTGCAACATCTACAATTTCCACAGGGATATGTCTTATACCATCTATACACTTGGAGTTTTGAGGATTACATTTAAGGTTCAACTCCTTACATGGGCAAGGTGTAGTAATATAGGATATTCCAACATTTGGATCGATAGTTGTAAAGGGGTAGTTGGCAATATCTACAGTTTTCTCTGTCATTGCATTGAATAGTGTAGATTTCCCTACGTTTGGTTTTCCTACAAGTCCTAATATCGCCATATTTTCACTTGTTGTAATTTTTTGATCTTGAATCCAATTAAGTAGGATTAGAAGAAATATAAAAATAAAAATAGTTATAATTATTTTTCTTTTAATAAATTATAACAGTCCCTTACCATACTTACTTACAAAGTTGTAAATAACCAGTAGTAGCAGTAAGATCCATACCCCCATAAGTATTATTCCTTCTCTCCTGTAAAGTTTATAATTTAGAGGGTATAAGGCATTACATCCAGCAGGTGTTAAAGAGTCTCCCAATATATGGGAGAAGTAACCGATACCTACAGGTACTATATAGTGATACATACCGGGGAAATTTATTAAAGGGTGTTTTACACCTGAGAAGATGAGATATATCACGATCCATACAAAGATACATATAGGAATTACCTTACCTAGGATCTTCTCACTACTTACCATACTCAGGGCTATTATCCCTGCAATTATTGGAGAGAACACTGAAAGTTTATAGGCTAAAAACCCTAAGATGGCAGAAACCACAAGCATACATAAGAATGTATGGGTTATACCTCTGTGGTTGGCAAAGTATGGTATTAGGTACAGTATCAGTACTGCAGTGGATACTACAAAGAAACCTATGTCGAAGTAGGAAGGTTTAAAAAGATAGAGTAATATATTAATTAATACTAAACCTCCTGAGAGATATATACCTCTATTTACGATCTCCGATTTTACGTCATGATCTAAATCTGGATAGAGGGCACCTGCAACTAGGAGGAATACCTGCTCTGGAGAGGATATAAAGGGCAATCCCATAGCCAATCCAAGAATTGTATGTCCCTTCCACATCATAATTTTACCTTTGTTTATTTCTAAGTTAAATTAATAAAGAGCAATGACTATCATAATCCTTATTATTTTTAACTATTAATAACTAGGTGAAGGTATGAAGTTGCACGAGTACGAGGCCAAGGAGATCTTTAAGGAGTATGGAATACCAGTTCCAAAGGGTTTTATAACATCAGGGAAGGTTGAGAAAATAGACGGTCCAGTTGTAATTAAAGCCCAGGTTTTAGTGGGAGGTAGAGGTAAGGCTGGAGGTGTATTATTCGCCGATACCGTGGAGGAGGCGAATAGGAAAATTGAGGAGTTACTGAATAAAAGTATAAAGGGAGAGAAGGTAGAGAAGGTACTTATAGAGGAGAAAATACCTATTAAAAAGGAGTACTACCTAAGTGTAGTTATAGATAGGGTAGAGAAGAAACCCCTTATTCTATTCTCCACAGAGGGAGGGGTGGATATAGAGGAGGTTGCCCAGAGAAACCCTGAGAAGATAGTAAGGTACTACGTAGATCCACAGGAGGGGTTTCTACCCTATATGATCAGGGGGGTGTTGAAGGATCTCGGTTTGCCCTCCCAGGAGATACCTAAGGTTGCAGATGTTATATACAGGGTGTATAAGATATTCAGGGAGAGGGACGCCACCCTTGTGGAGATAAATCCACTGGTGATTACAGAGGATGGAAAGGTTGTGGCTGTGGATGGGGTGATACATCTAGATGATGACGCCCACTTTAGACAGGATTACAGTAGATTCGAGGAGTATAGAAAGAGGGAGAACCTACCCTTTGCCTATGTAGAACTGGAGGGGGATATTGGAGTTATAGGGAATGGGGCAGGTTTAACCTTGGCAAGTATGGATATAATAAAGGAGTACGGTGGTAATCCTGCATGTTTCCTAGATATTGGAGGGGGAGCCAGTGAGGATATTGTTAAAAAGGCCCTTGAGAAGGTCCTTGAGAGGGAGGATATAAGAGGGGTGTTTATAAACATAATGGCGGGAATTACCAGATGTGATGAGGTTGCAAGGGGGATAGTGGAGGTACTGAAGAAACACCCTGATGTGAAATTTTCAGTTAGGATGATAGGTACCAACGAGGAGGAGGGTAGAAGGATACTTATGGAGAATGGCATACCTGTTGAGGATTCTATGGAGGAGGCTGCTAAGAAGTTGATAGAGATGTTAAATTAAAAATTATAATAAATTATAATTATTATTATGGTAATAAAAACCTTTAAGAGAAATTAATAACAAAATAATAAATTAATAATAAATGATGATAATTATCCATAAATAATAAAAATATAATAACCCTAGTTCCCACCAAAGTAATAATATAAAAAATAATAATAAAAACCCTAATTCCCATCAAAGCAATAATTTAAATAATAAAAATAATTATAAAAATAGTAAGATAAAAATAAAGAAAATGTTTTTAAAATAAAAACTTCTATTAATCTCAGATATAACATTTTAAAAATAAGATTGGAGGAGAATGATCCTCTGGATACCTTCTAATATAGTAGATATCAGAATAAGATCTCCTATCTTAACTAAGTATTCAGAAAGATCCTAAGGGTATTCAATATTTTTATATTGGTTATTTTCATTCTTCTTTTAATCACTACTTGGTAGGAACTAAGGTATTATATTTTTAATCACTATCTTGATGGGAATTGGGGTATTTTAATATTTTCTTAATCTTTTTATTATTTTTATTATTTAAATTATTGCTTTGATAGGAATTAAGGTTTTTTATAATTATTCCCATTATTATTTTTTAAACAATTACTTCGATAAAACTAAGGTTTATAAATATATTAACCCATAAAAATATAATAAACTGTTATTCTTTTAGAGGTGAAATTTTGAAGAGGGAGGATATTGAGCGTGTGATGATATTAGGATCTGGTCCTATTGTAATCGGTCAGGCTGCAGAGTTTGATTACTCAGGTTCCCAGGCCTGTAAATCCCTAAGGGAGGAGGGAATATACACTATCTTAGTAAATTCCAACCCTGCCTCCATCCAGACAGATAAAGGTATTGCCGATAAAGTTTATCTGGAACCCTTGGATGTGAATATTGTAGAGAAGATCATAGAGAAGGAGAGGCCCGATGCTATACTTCCAACTATGGGGGGGCAAACTGCCTTAAACTTGGCGATGGAACTACACAGTAGAGGTATCTTGGAGAAGTACGACGTGGAACTCCTAGGTTCAAGGATTAAAACCATAGAAACCTGTGAAGACAGGGATCTATTTAAGAAGGCGATGGATGAGATAGGAGAACCTACAACTAAATGTTATGCTGTAAATTCCTTCGAGGAGGCGTTAGATGCAGTATCTAAGTTAGGTTATCCTGTGATTGTAAGGCCTGCCTTTACCTTGGGAGGTACTGGAGGGGGGATAGCCCATAACGAGGAGGAGTTGAAGAGGATAGTGGAGAGGGGATTAACGTATTCCTTAATAAATCAGGTGTTAATAGACGAGAGTGTCCTTGGATGGAGGGAGTACGAGTACGAGGTTATGAGGGACAGTAAGGACAACTGTATCGTAGTATGTCACATAGAGAACATAGATCCCATGGGGATACATACGGGAGAGAGTATAGTCACTGCACCATCCCAGACACTCAGCGATGAGATGCACCAGATACTGAGAAACGCCTCTCTGAATGTTATCAGACACCTCTCCATAGAGGGAGGTTGTAATATACAGTTTGCAGTTAATGAGGATATGACAGAGTACAGGGTTATAGAGGTTAATCCCAGGGTGAGTAGAAGTTCTGCATTAGCAAGTAAGGCAACAGGGTATCCCATTGCAAAGATAGCAGCGAAGATAGCGATAGGGATGACACTAGATGAAATTATGAACGATATAACTAAGGAGACACCTGCAGTCTTCGAGCCTACAATAGACTACGTAGTTGTAAAGATCCCAAGGTGGCCCTTTGACAAGTTTAGAACTGTGGATAAAACTTTGGGAACCTCTATGAAATCCACTGGAGAGGTTATGGCGATAGGTAGAACCTTCGAGGAGGCACTCCAGAAGGCTATTAGAAGTTTAGATATTGGAAGGAATGGTATTATTGGAGATGGGAAGGAGAAGGGATACAGCAACGAGGAGATAGAGTATCTACTGAAGAATCCAACAGATGAGAGGATCTTCGTAATTGCAGAGGCATTAGATAGAGGTTGGACAGTCTCAGAGATATCTGAATTAACCTCTATACATCCCTTCTTTATAGAGAAGATTAAGAAGATCGTGGATATGAAGAAGAGGTTGGAATATCTGGCGAATCTGGTATAGGAGTTATATTTTCTCTTTATTAAGATATTATAATAATTATAAATTATAAAAAATTATAAAAAGAAGTATAATAAAAATAAACAAAAAAATAGAAAAAATTTAATGAAATCCACAGTACTTAAGATATTTCAAGGAATAAGAGTAAAATTTTACTTTCCCAGATTAACCCCCTTATTCAATTTTAATTTAAGGAACTAACTTGATTTTTTAATATTCGGTGATAAAATGGCTATAGATAGAGATTCACTTAAGGAGATACTTCTAGAGTGTAAAATGTTGGGATTCTCAGATAAACAGATTGCCCATTTACTAAAAAAAGATGAGATGGAGATCAGGGGATTAAGAAAGGAACTAAACATCCTTCCTGTATACAAGATGGTAGATACCTGTGCAGCAGAGTTTGAGGCTAAAACTCCTTACTTCTACTCCTGTTATGAGCAGTTGTTCTACGAGGAGCAGAACGAGAGTATTCCATCGAAGAGGGACAAGGTAATTATCTTAGGTTCTGGTCCTATCAGGATAGGGCAGGGGGTGGAGTTTGACTACTCTACAGTTCATGCAGTATGGGCACTGAAGGAGATGGGTATAGAGGCTATAATAATAAACAACAACCCTGAGACTGTCTCCACAGATTACGATACCTCAGATAAACTCTACTTCGAGCCCTTAACATTTGAGGAGGTAATGAACGTTATTGAAAACGAGAGTAGGGATGGGAACCTCTTAGGTGTTATAGTGCAGTTTGGAGGGCAGACCGCCATAAATCTCGCTATGGAGTTGTACCGTAAGACAGATGTGAAGATCCTGGGAACCTCCCCTCAATCAATACACCTGGCAGAGGATAGGGAGGAGTTCTCGAAATTTTTAAAGAGACTGGGAATACCACAACCAGAGGGTGCTACAGTATATAACGAGAAGGAGGCTATAGAGGTTGCAAGGGAGATAGGTTATCCTGTCCTCGTCAGGCCCTCCTATGTACTGGGAGGTAGGGCTATGGAGATAGTGTATAGTGAGGAGGAGTTGAGGGACTACATAAGGGAGGCAGTTAAGGTATCTCCAGAGCACCCTATACTGATAGACAAGTTCTTGGAGGATGCCATAGAGGTAGATGTAGATGCGGTATGTGATGGGGAAGACGTATTCATAGGGGGTATAATGGAACATATAGAGGAGGCAGGGGTGCACAGTGGAGACAGTGCCTGTGTATTGCCACCTCAGAACCTCTCCGAGGAGATCGTAAAGAAGATAGTAGAATATACTGTGAAGATAAGTAAGGGGTTGGGAGTAATTGGACTGATAAACATCCAATTTGCAATCAAGGATGATACCGTCTATGTACTGGAGGCTAATCCCAGGGCAAGTAGAACTGTGCCCTACGTAAGTAAATCCATAGGGATACCTCTGGCTAAAATCGCCACAAGGGTTATAATGGGGGAGAAACTGAGGGATATGGGATATGTGGGTCTTGCAAGGAGTAAGTACGTAAGTGTAAAGGAGGCAGTATTTCCATTCCAGAAGTTACCTGGAGTGGATCCTGTCCTAGGGCCAGAGATGAAATCCACTGGAGAAGCGATAGGTATAGATGTAGATTTTGGTAAGGCATATTATAAAGCACAACTCTCTGCAAATATGAAACTTCCAACCTCTGGGACAGTGTTCATCAGTTTGAAAGATAGGGATAAAAAGTATGCACCATATATTGCCAAGAGGTTTAAGGAGTTAGGCTTTAATATAGCAGCTACTAGAGGTACTGCAGAGGTGATTAGAAGGGAAGGAATAGAGGTTAAGGTAGTTAAGAAGATATCTGAGGGCTCCACAGGTAATATACTCCAGTTGATCCAGAAGGGGGAGATAGATCTAATTATAAATACAGCCTCTGGAGGTAAGGCTAAATCTGAGGGATACTACATAAGGAGGGCTGCAGTGGAGTTTAATATACCATACATTACCACCATAAGAGGAGCACTTTCCACTATTGAGGCTATAAAAGCTGTTAAGGAAGGAAGTATTGGTGTTTATTCCCTGGATGAAATTGAAAGTACTATAGAGAGGATAGAAATAGAAGATGACGAATAAAAAAGAATAGTATAGTCCCTCTGTTCTCTTTAAAATATTTTTAAGGGATATAATAGTTTATTATAAAATTCCCGATTTTAACGATAATTTATTTTTTATTCTTTTTAAATAAAAAAGGAGAAAAAACTCTACTATTTTATTTCTAACATTAAAATTATTCTTATTTTTTAAAACTCCTAAAATAAAAAATTCTAATAAAATATTAGCAATAACTAAAATTTAGAAGAAGAAAAGGGAAAATGTCCAACTTTTAAGTTTAGTCTTAACTACTATCTATAAAAAATAGAGATAAATTATTCTATAAGAACTGCATTAACTACTCCATCTTGTCCAGGTCTTGATGTAACCTTTGCCTTACCAATCTCAGTTTCAATAATAGCTCCCTTTGTAATAATGTTTCTTCTAATATAGTGTTTGTTAGCCTCGCTTTCTACTACATTCAGTATTGCTACCTTTTTACATACACCTTTTTTAGGATCCATTACATTGGCGTAGTTTGTTCTCAATAGTCTAACTTTCCTATTTCCTCCTCTTGTTCTTATTATTTTTATTCTAACCTCATCTGCTAAGAGTGTCTCTGTAGGTTCTCTACCCATCTCTCTTTTACGTTTTTTAACAACTAACTTATACTTACCTCCTGAGGGTTTTCTCTTACTTCCGCCCTGCCATACTCCCATTCTATCACCAATTAACAATCTGTGTTTTCTATGTTCTAAAGAGTAATTAACAAATTATTATTATACTATAAAAATTTATCTATTAAAATAAATTTAAAGGTGAAACTGTGGATAAGATAAAAACTTTTTTAGAGTACTTAGAGGAGAATAATGTAAAGAAGTGTGTCCTGTTAAATAGGGAAAATATAAACTACTTCTTAGAAAGATATCCCCCCCACTATTCCCTTCTAACTTTCGATGTGGAAAATGAAAGAGTTGTACTTCATCTTTCAAAGTTGGAGTATAGGAGTTTTCAGGGATATAGGGATGAAAGGATAGAGGTTTCCTTAATGGAAAATGTAAAGGACATAATTAAAGGATGTGATGGTGTTGAAGAAACGTTTCCATTGAGGTATATGAAGTACATCTCTCAAGACTACAAAATAATTTCTAAGAAGTTAATGGAGATGAGAAGTATAAAGACAGAGAGGGAGATAGAGTTTATTAAGAGGGCATCTAAGATTAGTAAAAAGGCGTTGGAATATGGTATCGACTGTCTAAATAAAGAGGGCATTACTGAGATGGAGTTGGCAGGGGAGATAGAATATATGATGAAAAAGATGGGTAGTATAAAACCAGCCTTTGACTCCATAGTACTATCAGATAGGAAAACAACACTCCCCCATGGCATGCCCTCTGAGGATGAAATTAAAAATATAGTGTTAATAGATATTGGAGCAGTTTATAGAGGGTACTGTTCAGATATTACAAGGACGATAATTCTGAAGGAGAATAGGAGGTATAGGGAAGTTTATCAGTTAGTTAGTGATGTAAAGGAGGAGGTGGAGGATCATCTTAGAGAGGGTACCTCAATAAGGGAGTTGGACAAATTAGCAAGGGAGTCTATGGGTGAATATAAGAAGTACTTTATACACTCTCTAGGACATGGTGTAGGAGTAAATGTCCACGAGGAGCCCTCTATAAGTTCAAAGGCAGAGGAAAACTTAACCTTAAAGAAAAACATGGTAATAACTATTGAGCCAGGTATATACCTGGAGGATTTTGGTGTTAGGATAGAGGATCTATATCTTATAAAAAAGGATGGATTTAAAAGATTATAATATTAAAAACCTCTTTCTAAATAAGAATTATATTTATTATTAAAATAAAAAAATATATTAACTACTAAAATACCACCCTATTAAAAAATTATCTTAAAAACATTTATATACCATAATCTTCCTTTTCCTCTAAATAAACCTCTATTCAAAAGGACATAACTATAAAATAGAACTCCATTAAACAGTGGAAAGTGATGATAATGAGGATGGATATAGTACACGAGGGTGTCAATGAGTTAACCTATGAAATAAGGGAAATTGTAGATGTTGCAAAAAAGGTTGAAAGTTATGGGATTGAAATCACCTGGGAGAATATTGGAGATCCTATAATAAAGGGAGAGAAAGTACCTCAATGGATAAAGGAGATTATTTCAGAGACTGTGATGGAGGATGACTCTTATCTCTACTGTCCAACTAAAGGACTTTTAGAGACTAGGGAATTTCTGGCAGAGGAGAACAACAAAAAGAATGGTGTTCAGATAACTCCCGAAGATATTATCTTCTTCAACGGCCTTGGAGACGCCATTACAAAGATATACGGACTGTTGAAAAAGGAAACTAGGATTATTGGACCCTCTCCTGCCTATCCTACTCACTCCTCTGCAGAGGGCCTACATGCTAGATGTCATCCTTTAACCTATATAACAGATGAGAGGAACAACTGGTATCCAGATCTAGACGACCTTAGAAATAAGGTTAAGTACAACCCTGTAGTATCTGGAATACTGGTGATAAACCCAGGTAATCCTACAAGTGGAGTTTATCCAAAGAAGGTACTAGATGAGATAGTAGATATTGCCAACGAGTACGACCTTTTTATACTATGTGATGAGATATATCACAACTTGGTATACAACGGTAAGAAACACATCTATCTATCTGAGGTTATAGATGATGTCTGTGGAATATCTCTAAAGGGAATATCCAAGGAGTTTCCCTGGCCAGGTGCAAGATGTGGCTGGATAGAGGTGTACAACGCCGATAGGGATGAGGTATTTAAAAAGTACATTGAAGGTATATGTAAATTTAAGATGATAGAGGTGTGTTCCACTACATTGCCTCAAAAGGTGATACCAAAGGTTATGAGTGATCCAAGGTTTCAGAAGTACTTGGAGGAGAGGAGAGAGTACTATCAATGGGCCTCCAACATTGCATATCGGAGGTTAAAGTCTATTGATGGCCTTGTTGTAAATAAAACCTGTGGAGCCTTCTATATGGGAGTGGTATTTGAGAGGGATTACTTAAATGGCAATCATCTCGAAGTGGAGAATAGGGAACTTAGAAGGTACATAGAGAGGGTTTCAGAGGGAAAACCTGAAGATATGAGATTTACCTACTATCTCCTGGCATCCACTGGTATCTGTGTAGTACCTTTATCCTCTTTCAACAGTCATCTCTATGGATTTAGATCCACACTCTTGGAGAAAGATAGGGAAAAACTAAAGTGGATATACGATACCCTTGGAGAGAAGATAGAGGAGTTTCTAAATTCTAAAAGATAAAATAGTAGTTATTATTTTATCTTTATCTATGTTAAGGTTTACTACATGTTTGTAGTTTGTGGAAGATTCTCTCTTTTTGAGAGTTTTAAGAATAGGCTGGAGAGGATGGAGAATAATTTAATTTATAAAAAATTATAAAATATTCTATTATAAAGATATTTAAAAATTTTAAAATACTAATGGACTTAAAAGTTTCTCATTTTATATAAAAGGGCTCTAAATCAATTATGGAAAATCATGGAGAAGATTAATAGATCGGTGAGATCTATAGTGCACTTTGATAGGGAGAATTATCTCTTTTTTTCAGTGTTCAGGAGGTATTAGAAAGATATTGTCTATATTTTTACTTTTTTATACTATTTATATAGGGATAATTATTTATTATTTTATTAAAATTTTTGACAGTTTTTCATAAAATTAGAAGAGATATGTAGGATTAAAAAACTAGAGAGTCTAATATAAAGAAAAACACTGCAATCCTTTTTAATCACTGGGTGTCTCTAACTAAAGAACAGGAAATAAATATTAGGAGTGATATTCCATCCTTTATTTTAAGATATTCCAACAAAGGTTAGAGAAGGAGTATCTTCTTAAATATCTTCTTAAATAAGTATATATTTTTATATTCATCTCAATGTGGTAGATCCTTATTTTTAATTATTTTTATTCCAACTCCTTTCCCATGTAAGGGCCTATCCTTCTATACCCTAACTTCCTATAGTACTCCCTTGCACCTATACCACTTGTAACAAGTATCTTCTTCATCTGGAACTCCTCCCTCGCTATCCTCTCAGCCTCCCTAAGTAGGGCTCTACCGTAACCTCTATGTTGCCACAATATTTCTTCCTCCTTATAACTCTCTTCAAATAGTGCCTGCTCCTGACCACATACATGTAACTGTCTAACTAATGCAGTTTTATCGTCTATCTCCGGCCTAAATGGTTTATAGGGTATCCTCAACCTTAAATATCCTATAAGAATATCCTTCTTAACGTCCTCGTAGGATAGGAATATCTCATGTCCCCCACTTGCACTGTAATCCTCCCTACAGAGTTTTATATTCTCAGGATCTGGATATATGCCCTTCTTGTATATCACATGTCCAACCTCTCTACACCTGATACACCTACACCTTATACCGGATTTTTCCAAGGTTTTATACACCAACTCCCCTAAGTTGCTCTTCTTAACACCATCTACAATAACAGTTGCCGGAATATCCCTCTGTATCCTGGACGTCCTAACCCACTTTGGCATTATGGACTTTGCATACACTATGATATCTACAGCCTCCTCCTCCCTCATAGGTTTAAACTTCCCCTCCTTCCAGAGTTTATAGAGTTTTGTCCCCTCTATTACGAGACATGGGTAGATCTTCACAAGATCGGGCCTGAAATCAGGATTCTCGAATATCTCCCTAAATACCTTCTTATCCATCTCTATCGTGGAACCTGGAAGACCTGGCATAATATGGTAGGAGACCTTTAAACCACTGTCCTTTAAAAGTTGTGTTGCCCTTATAGTATCCTCAACTGTATGTCCCCTTTCAACGTACTCCAAGATATGGTTGTATATAGTTTGAACTCCCAACTCCACCCTGGTAGTACCTAACTTGAGCATCTGATTTATCTCCCTCTCACCACAGTAGTCAGGTCTAGTCTCCACTGTAAGGGCCACACACCTATGTTTAGCAGTTTCATTTATTCTCTGTGCCTCCTCAAGGGTACTAGAGGGCCTCTCGTTTAGGGCATCTAGACATCCCTTTATAAAGTTGTCCTGGTACTCAATATCCCTCGCTGGAAACGTCCCCCCCATGATGATAAGTTCGATCTTATCAGTAGGATGTCCTATCTTTTCCAGTTGTCTTATCCTCTCCTTAGTTTGGACGTAGGGATCGAAGTTGTACATGAGGCCCCTCATAGTAGCAGGCTCCCTACCTGTATAACTCTGAGGTACGTCTCCAAATACACTCTCTACACCTCCTGGGCAGAAGATACACTTACCATGAGGACATTTCTCGGGAGATGTCATAACAGCCACAACTGCCACACCTGAAATGGTTCTAACAGGTTTCTTCCTTAGGATAGGTATTAACTCCTTCTTTTCTTCTTCTGTTGCATACCTTATGATCTCTGAATTTGGTGGAAAACCTATATCCAGTTGGAACTTCCTTATACACTCCCTTTTAATGTCCTCTATCTTCTGCTTCTTCTTCTTAGGAGGTAGATTTTTTAAAATATCCTTTTTTTCCAGTAAATTTTTAATTATACATCTTATAAAATTCCTGTATGTGTTCTGATCTATTTTTTGTACCTCCATAACTATCACCGTTTTTGAATATTTTTATATTTATAATAATAGATAAAATAGATTGTTGGAAATAGTGAAAATTGTGATATATAAAATGATTGTAATAATCAAAATGTATATTTATAATACAGATAAAAAAGTAATTTTTACTATTATTTTTCTAATTCTTTTCTTTTTTATTTTTTACCTTAGTTCCCACGGACCTGTCCACATAAAACAAACATCATATATAACAATGTACATAAGATACTATGGACCTGTCCACATAAAACAAACATCATATATAACAATGTACATAAGATACTATTATGCTAAGAGTAAAAGATATTATAAAGGAATTAAAAATCTTTAAGAGGAACAAAATACCTATAGAAATTAAAACACTCGCCATTGCAACCTACATTCAGACATCTTCAGTAAGAAGAACTGCCAGAATTCTTTCAGAGATTTATCCAGTCTCAAAAACATCAGTTTGGAACTGGATAAATAAGTTTAAAGAAGAATTATCCATTACAACAGAGGAAAGAGAAAGAGATCTAATAGCGGTGGATGAAACTGTTGTTAAAGGTGGCGGGAAGCACTATTACGTTTATTCAGCTGTAGATGTTGAGAGGAATGAATTAATTTTAATGAGAGTCTATACAATAAGGAATCATCTAATTACGAGGTCCTTTGTAAAGAAAGTACTGAAGTACTGTAGGGGTGAGCCTAAATTCCTTATAGATAAAGCCCCATGGCTAATTAGTGCTCTAAAAAGTCTTAATTTAAACTTTGAACATCAGACCTTTGGGCGGGGGAGTTTGATAGAATCGGTGTTTTCTTCTCTGAAGCAGAGGGTAAAGATCTTTTTCTGCTCTATTAATGCTAAAAATCCTGTTAGAAACTGGAACTTCTTTTGTAGGTTATTTGTTCTGTATTATAATAAACTAAGGTGGTGTTTATGTTAAGTGGACAGGTCCCATTTTTATTTTTAAATTCTAAAATGTTTTTATATGCCCGGTTATTAGCTAAAAATCAGAAATAAAAATCCTGAATTATTAGATTATTACCCCAATTCCCATCAAAAAATCCTGATAAAAATAATAATTATAATAATAAATAGGATAAATAAGGTATTAATAAGAGAGATAAATAGTCTCTCCTGGGATGCTCTAAGATACTACGGAAGTGGAGCAGATCCTTCTTAACAGGTTGCTATTATTAATTTTATTACTTTTTTATTATATTTTTATTATTATTTAAATTATTGCTTAGAATGGAAATTAAGGTAATTTATTTTTTGTCTCTATCCCTTCAGAATTATTTTATTGTTATTACTCTCAGATTTTTATTATTTTTTATTGTGATTGTTATTTTTATTATTCTTCTAATTACAATCTTGTTGGGAAACAAGGTTAGATTATTATAAAAAAGTAAATAATCTTTCTTCTAAAAAAATATTCTGAATATTTTTAATCTTTATCTTTTTATATATTGTTTTCACTAACTTCCTCCATGGATAGAATTTCTATCAAGACAAAAAAGATGTTAGAAGAATTTTCAATATATTAATATAAGTTTTAACAAGTACCTCTACAATGTTTAAATTGTGATATATAGAATACTGATATACCATCCAATCTATAGGTTCCAAGAAAGCTGCAAGTCCAATAAGAACTAAAGCGATAAATATCTTTAAAATAACATCTTTACTGAAGATCCTTTTTATTCCTATATTGGACTTAGAGTACTCTATAGAGAGTATTCGTTCTGCAACGGTAAGACCCGTCACTATAGATAGGGAAAGGCCAGCAAACTCAAAGAGTCCATGGGGCACTACTACGGGAAGGTGCTCTATATCTATTTTGTATCCTAAAAGACCAGTAAGGGGGTTTATAACTGTAACTAGATAGAATAACATAAGAGCATTTATATAATCTTCAAGGGCACCAGGATCCCTTTCAACCTCTTTTCTGTAAAGGTAGGCTACAAGTATATATGCCAAGAGAATTACTATACACGATATAGAGTTATTTACAAAATAGGAGAGTACTAAGGACAGATAACTGTAATCTACATGTGTTGATACTGAAGAAGATACTACCTCAAACTTCTTGGTTGCAACGTATTCTACAGTTTTTATAACACTTTCTGAGTGAGAAGGAGTTAACTGAGAGGAGAAAAATATTAGTGTTTTAGAGAGTGCAACTACAGATAAAAAACTGATCCAACATCCGACGTAGGTTATAAAAAATTTTTCTGTAAAACTCATTTTTAGAAAATCTTTAAAGATATCCCTGGAAGTTGAAAATATTTTCTTTATTTTAGAAATTATAGGGCATACTTTTTTAAACATACTTCCCCTTAATTACCTTCCTTTTCCCTGAGGAATCTCTCATATTCTTCAACATCTTTTTTAGTAGGAGGTATATCTCCATAGTATATCCTTTCAAATATCTCTGTAATAGTTTTTATCCCTGGAATTTCCCTGTATACTTTACATATTTCTCTAGGTGTATAGGATCTTTTAATATTTAAGGACCTTATAAAGAGTTGGTATGCGAAAATTACAGCCTCCCTAAACATTTTATTCTCCACTAACTTGTAAAATCTATGGAGTATGTCCAACTTAGTATTTCTATCTAAGTATTTCTGTTCTTCTCTTTTTTCAGTTTTATTATCTAACTTATATCTTTCTTTATATATTTTAAATATAGTAAATGGTAGGACAATAACAAAAATAAGGAATAATAATGGATAAATGTCTGAGGAACTCCATAAGCCTCCTAATATACTCCCATACGACAACTCTTTAGAGGAAGAGGCGTATTTCCTGTCTCCTTTAAATGTAATACGGCCTTCCTTAAATTTAGAAATTTGGAATCTAAAACTACCATTTTCTGTTGTGGTACTGTAGGTATTATTACCAACAGTTAAGTATATCTTTTTGTTATCTAGAGGATTATTTTTAAAATCGTAGAGATTACCTACAATATAGCCATTATCGTAATTTGCAGTTATATATGTGGGGATCTTCAAAATTTTTATATAACATCTCTTTTCAGAGAAGTTGTAGACATTGTCTCCCTTAAATATTATATCTACAGGTACAGATCTGTTAACATATTCAATATACCTATCGTCTAACTTAAACCTTAGATTTAAAGGAGTGTTATACCTAAACTCCCCATTTAGATACTTTATATACACAGTTCTATTTTCCAAAGGATGACCGTAGTAGTCGTAAAGGTGCACTTCTAAATTGATCTCTTCTTCAAGATGTGCTGTTAAGTTATCTCTAGGATAAACCTCTATATATGTTGGAATCTTTAGACATTTCACTACTACCTTATTGGAGGATCCAAAGGAAGAGATTCCATAGATAATATGATCTCCTAGAGTTTTTATATAGATATCCTTTGAAAAACTGTTATTTTTTACCTCTACCACATAACGTTTATTATTGTGAATGAGAATTATAGAATGTAGATCATGACCATAGTTAACATATCCATATACTCTTACCTTAGAGTTTAGATAGACAGTATCTTTATCAACATATACAAAGAACCCTCTTTTTTCAGGTTCTATATATTCTAATTTTTTTGAATATTTCTTTATATTTTTTAATATCTCATCTATATCTTTCCTGATATTTGTAGTGTTGAATCTCAATATATTCTCTTTGTCATCTCTTAACGTTATGTTATCTATTTCATCCAAGGACCTATTTAGAATAGCTATATTTTCCAACACATTTTTTAAAGAAACTTTAAAAATAGAAAAATTTTGAGAATTTTCAATATTTCTATGGTCTATCATCCTGTTGTAATTTAGTACAATGTTATTGAGGGATTTTAAAAAAGTTTTAAAAGATGGTGATATCTCCAAAAGTTTATGGTCTATATCATACTTCTCTAGATTTTCTGTAACGTTAAAAACTTCTGCTGATATTTCCTCTCCCTTTCTGTTATAGGTAAGATTTTGGAGACTTTCATGTCCTTTATCTATAAGACCCTGGAAGTAATGATAGATTATCTCATCCTCTCCAAACTGGGCTCCTGTAATGGTGGGGAGAAGTATTAGAAAAATTAGAAATACTTTCCTCATCTCTTCACCTTTATCTATTTAAATTAGATTCTTTTTATTAAAAAATATTTTACATAAAAATATAATAAGTATAATTAAAAAATAAATAAAGTATAAAATAATAATAACTATTCTTAATTCTCAAACACTTAAAAAATATAATGTCTATTTTGTAAAAAATTATATTTTCCCAAGATATTAGTAGTAAAAAAGTATCACTAATTTATAATACACTTCAAAAATTTATATTTAAGACAGAGATCGGAGTTTTTTATTTTTGAACAACTTTCATCATTTTATCATGGTTTTTTATAATAATTATCAATTTTATAATGAAATTTTTAATAAGAACTAGTAGATTAAATTTTTAACCTTTAGGCTTTATAATTAAAAATAATATAGTAAAAAAGAAGTAGAATTATTTAAACTATATCCTATTTCCCAAATGTTTTCCAAATGTTTTCTAAATGCTAGAGAGAATGAAAAATTCTCTTATGATATAAAAGATATTTCAATATTTGTAGTTAGAAAGAATGAAAAAAACTTTCAGTTAATTTATTTTCAATATACTCAACAGATAACCTTTTTTATTATTACTCCCTTCCTAAGGAACGGTTTTTCTAAAGTGCCAGAAAAAATATCGTTTTAAATTTAAGGGAGAGAATGAAAAACATCAACATCGAGAAGGATCTACTTATAAAGGAGATCTCTGAAAAGATTAGAGAGATACGTAGGGAATTAAATTTAAAGGATGTGGACTTTGAGATCGTAGATATAGAGATAATATGGGAAGATAATGATACATTTTTAAATATATGTGTCCCAACAAGATCTGATAAATCTACAATAATAGGACCTGGGGGATGGGTTGTAGGTAAGTTAAGGGAATATCTAAAGGATAGATTTCCAGGAAATTTAAAAATCCTTGTAGACACCTACACTGATAGACTCATTCTAAAGAAAAAAGAGGAGAGGGCACTGTCTATCCTGAAAAGGATTGGGTTAAAAAAGGGTGAAAGGGTTCTTGTACTTGTTCAGTGCTCCTACGATCTAGGGGTGTTGGATTTTTTGAGGAAGTGCTTTAAGGTATTTGCAGTATCTTTAAATATTGGCTCTGTAGTACTCCCTCCTAAGAACAGAAAATTGATAGAGGATTACTTTGTAAGGTATAAAATACCTCATAAGTCTCTAGATCCAATAAAATTAAAGGGAGAGGATATAAGGAAAGTACTAGGTGGTTATCCTTGCGATCTCTGTAACGGTATTGTATTTAAGTACCTTATAGAGGAATGTAGGAGGATGGAAATAAGGTATTTAATAAATAATAACCATACGTCTCAGGAGATAGAAAGGTTAGAAGATGTTTATATAATAAATTTTTTAAAGTTGTATCCTTTAAAGAGAGATATCCTAAGGAAAAACTATCCTTACTTAAAATGTCCCTTGATGATACAAACTCTTAAAGAAAACGAGGATTTGAAGGTTAAAAGGATAGGTGATATAGTATCAGAGGTCTATGAAGGTCTTATGGAACCTGGTATAGGTGCAGAAGTTATATTGGAGATAGGAAAACTAGGGAAGAATAAGGGCTAAATTATTAAAAATTTTCTACTAATCTCAAAAATAATAAAAAACTGTTAAAATAAATTTTTATCATCCATAATAATAACTATTTTACTGTTAAATTAAAATATAGTATTCTCGTGGATATTTCCATATGGTGAAAACGTAGGATGTTTTATTTAGTTTCAATTTTTATCTCATCCTTAAAGAATATTTGGAAAAAAATTAAACTATTTACCCTAATTCCCATCAAAAAATTCTAATAAGAATAACAATAATTATAAAAAATAAAAATATAAAAAGAAGTATTAAAATTATTGAAATTAAAACAAGAGATAAATAATTTCTCCTGGAATGCTCTAAGATACTGTAGGGATAAAACAGATCCTCCCTAACAGTCTGCTATTATTATCCATATTTTAATATTTTCTCAGTCTTCTTTATTATTTTTATTATCTAAATCTTATTATGATGGGAATAAGGTTTATTTTATTACTCCTCTTAAGATTTTTATTATTTTTATCATAATACATTATTATCCTTCTAATTACAATCTTGATGGGGACTAGG